>NZ_JAAZQY010000011.1:0-71957 GCF_012371315.1 Acinetobacter sp. A1 | reverse complement strand
TATAAGTCGGAACTGACCGACTCAGGCTCTAGTTACACGTTTGGCAACAAGACATTAACAGAGTGCGAATTAGTCCTCGACTATGTTTGACTACATTTTAAGGAACAGAAGAACAGATGATCTTTGAATGGATGTCTGACCCTGCAGCTTGGGTGGGTTTGTTGACCCTAATTGTGCTCGAAATTGTATTGGGTATTGATAACTTAGTCTTTATTGCCATTTTGGCTGAAAAACTTCCACCAGAACAACGCAATACTGCACGGGTCGTGGGTCTGATCCTTGCTTTGGGCATGCGCCTAATTTTACTTGCTTCTATTGCGTGGGTGGTAACGCTGACCCAACCACTGTTTCATATTTTTGATCATCCTTTCTCTGGACGTGACCTGATTCTGCTGTTTGGTGGTGTGTTCCTGCTCTTTAAAGGCACTATGGAACTGCGAGAACGCATTGAAGGCAAACCTGCACTAAAAGAAGAAAACCCTGTGCACGCTACTTTCTGGATGGTGATTGTGCAGATTGTGGTGTTAGATGCTGTCTTCTCACTCGATAGCGTAATTACTGCTGTGGGCATGGTGCAGCATTTATCTGTCATGATGATTGCGGTGATCATCGCAATTGGCATTATGCTATGGGCTTCCAAAGCACTGATGGACTTTGTTAATAAGCATCCGACAGTGGTGATTCTATGCTTGTGCTTCCTGATGATGATTGGCTTCTCCTTAGTGGTTGAAGGCTTTGGTTATCACATTCCAAAAGGCTATTTATATGCCGCAATTGGCTTCTCGGTGATGATTGAATTCCTGAACCAAACCATCCGCAGAAATCAGGAAAAAACCGTGACCACGACTGATTTACGCTACCGTACTGCTTCTGCGGTGATGCGTATGTTGGGTGGGAAAAGCCAAAACACCACAGAAAGCAGCCATGTGAGTGAAGATGTGTTGGCCACGCGCGCCTTTGCCGATGAAGTCTTTGATGCAGAAAATGGGGTCTATCATAGTGTCATGGTGCAAGGGGTATTGGGCTTATCTGAACGTCCTGTAAAGTCAGTGATGACGCCACGTCCCGAGCTGGAATGGATTGATTTAGATGAAGACGAAGCTTCTATCCGTAGCCAGTTATTGAGCATGACCCATTCACGAGTGATCGTGGCACGTGGTGAACTAGACAATATTTCGGGTATTGTCCTGACCCATAAAGTGATGAATCAGTACATTGAAACTGGTGTGCTGGATTTTGAAACACATCTGCGTGAACCTGTGATTGTGCATGAAAATGCACAGGTATTGATGGTGATGGAACAACTGCGTCAAGCGCCGTTACAAATGGCAATTGTGCTGAATGAATATGGTTCTATTGAAGGAGTAGCAACTCCTATTGATATTCTGGAAGCCATTGCAGGTGAATTCCCTGATGAAGACACCATAGATGCGCATGCCGAAAGTCTGGAAGATGGTTCCTTGCTGCTAGATGGCTCCACCGATATTCGCCATGTTTCTTTATTGCTTGGGCGTGATTTGGTGGATGAAAGCGAGCAATATTCAACCTTATCGGGTTATATTCTGTTCCATTTGGGACGTTTGCCTGAAAATGGTGAAAAGCTGTTATCCGATGGATATGTATTTGAAGTCGTGACGATGGATGGACATAAAATTGAAAAAGTCCATCTGATTCAGCAAGAGCCTTCAAGTGCATCATAAGCCTTGACTTAGCTGTATTTCAGTCTTGCGCTTCCGTTAAAATAGCCTGCATCGTCAGGCTATTTGGGGTCTGTTGACATTTCATAAATGGCTTGCGCTGTAGGTTAAAACTGAGTATGAGACGTATACGTCGTAAAGCATGAAACGCAGGGAATAGCCAGACTATTGCCAAGTTTCATAACGCAATCTGAGAAAGTTTTAGCCACATGAGCAAAAACAAAGCACTGCTTTGTTTGCTGCGCAAGGGGGCGAGCATATTTTTTGCTGCTATTGCGTTATGTGCCAGTCATTTAGAATGACTAAATTTCCTGCCCCCATGCCTTATATCAGCTAAAAAACCTTGCGAGATATATCTCTCATGCCGCAAACATAGACGAAGTGTCAACAGACCCTATTATTGAGATGAATTTTTGGAATTTTCTATGAGTGATTGGGCATGTCCATGTGGGCAAGGGAATTATCAACAGTGCTGTCAGCCTTTACATATGGGGCAAGCGCATGCGACCACAGCAACCCAGCTGATGCGTTCACGCTATAGTGCATTTGCCTTGCAGCAGATTGATTATATTGTACAGACCACTGCGCTGGGGCAGCAGGCCAGCCTAGATGTAGCTGCGATTGCAGATTGGAGTCGGTCAAATCAATGGTTGAAATTGGAAGTGTTGAGCAGCAATGAAAAGCTGGACAAAACCCATGCACAAGTAGAGTTTAAAGCGCATTACCATGATGCTAAACAGGTACAGGTTCACCACGAAATTTCCCATTTTGTGCAATATCAGGCACGCTGGTATTTTCTAGACCCGACCACAGGGCAACAGCCAACCATGAAACAGCCATGTATTTGTGGTTCGGGTAAAAAATTTAAGCAATGTTGTGCGCAATTTTTATAACTTTTATTTGGTTTTCGCTTATCATAACGCGCATCTATTGGCCTAGTGAAAGAAGGGCAAGTCCATGTTGTTGTTGGTCATTTACTTAATTGCCATTACTGCTGAAGCGATGACAGGCGCATTGTCTGCAGGGCGTCGTAGCATGGACTGGTTTGGGGTTACCCTGATTGCCTGTGTCACCGCATTGGGTGGTGGTTCGGTACGAGATGTCTTATTGGGGCACTATCCTTTAACCTGGGTGAAGCATCCTGAATATTTGGTGCTGACCTGTATTGCCGCTTTTGTCACGATTCTAATTGCCAAATGGATGCGTCATCTACGCTCAATTTTCTTGGTGCTAGATGCCTTGGGTTTAATTGGATTTACCATTATTGGTTGTCAAATTGCTTTAGAAATGGGGCATGGCTTTGTGGTATCTGCCGTGGCAGGTGTTCTGACAGGCGTATCGGGCGGGATTTTGCGCGATATTTTATGTAACGATGTGCCTTTGGTGTTCCGCCGTGAGTTATATGCCAGTATTTCTTTTGTATCTGTAATTTGTTATTGGCTATGTATTGAAATCGGACTGTCTTTAGAACTAACCGTGATTGCGACTTTGGTGTTTGGCTTTACCTTGCGTTTGATTGCCATTTACTTTGGTTTGGAAATGCCAAAATTTATTTATCAGGATGATGATGAGCATTCGGCATCATCCAAAGATGAGTCCTAAGACTGCTCATTTTCAAATTTAAATTTTAGACTGATCGCATAGGATTGGTCTTTGGGGACTATCCCTTCTATAAGTATTCATAGTATAAAAATAGAACACACCGCTGTGCCCTGCACAGCCCTCCTTTTAGCCAACCTGAAGAGTGTGTTATGGATTTAGTTTCACGTGTACAACGTCTGCCGATTGGTAAATTTCACTATAGCCTGCTGGTGGTGATTGGTCTGGGCTGGATGTTTGATGCCATGGATACAGGACTGATTTCCTTTATTTTGGCAAAAATGGCAGAAGACTGGAGCATGACCCCTGCGGAAAAAGGCATGGTGGTGTCAATTGGCTTTGTAGGTATGGCCATTGGTGCGGTCTTTTCAGGTGGTCTAGCCGATAAAATTGGACGTAAAACAGTATTTGCCAGTACCTTGGTTATTTATAGTCTAGCAACTGCAGCCTGTGCCTTTGCACCTAATTTAACTTGGTTGTTGGTATTTCGTTTTATTGTCGGCTTAGGTTTAGGTGGGCAGCTTCCTGTTGCCGTAACTTTGGTCAGTGAATATATTCCTGCGCATGTGCGAGGGCGTTTTATTGTATTGCTGGAAAGTTTTTGGGGCTTGGGCTGGTTATGTGCGGCATTGGTATCCTATTTTGTGATTCCAAAATTTGACTGGCATATGGCATTTTTAATAGGTGGTTTGCCTGCCTTGTATGCTTTGGTGATTTGGAAAAAAGTCCCTGAGTCGATTCCTTATTTAATTAATCGTGGACGTATTGCCGAAGCACATGCCTTAGTACAAAAGTTTGAGCGCCAATGCGGGGTAGAGGTAATTGAACAGATTGAAGTTCAGCCTGTTGCAGCCAAACAACACATTTCATTTACCCAGCTATGGTCAGGGCCATTTGCCCGCCGTAGCTTAATGCTGTGGCTAATTTGGTTTGGTATTGTCTATTCCTATTATGGCATTTTTACGTGGTTGCCAAGCCTGTTGGTACAGCAAGGCTATAGCATCGTACAGTCATTTGAATATGTATTGGGCATGATTTTGGCACAGCTCCCGGGTTATATTGCAGCCGCATGGTTGGTCGAAAAATTAGGGCGCAAAGCCACTTTGGCTGGCTTTATTGGAATGTGTGCAGTTTCGGCTTACTTCTTTGGTCAGGCAGACAGTGTGGCGATGATCATGTTCTGGGGTTGTCTGATGTCGTTCTTTAACTTGGGTGCCTGGGGCGTGTTATACACCTACACCCCAGAGCAATATCCAACCAATATCCGTGCTTTTGGTTCGGGTTGGGCCTCGGCCATTGGGCGTGTGGGGGGAATTGTCGCCCCAATGGTAGTCACCCACTTAATGGTGATGCAAAATGGCTTTAGTTATGTCTTTATGATGTTTACCGCTGTTTTATTGGCCGTGGCTGTGGTGATTGTGGTATTGGGTGAAGAAACCAAAGGTAAAACGCTAGAGTCGATGGGTTTATAAAAGACAATTTGCCTATTTTTATTTGGCATTGCATATCGGTTATAAAATGCATATTTTTAAGTCATAAGACACAAAATGTCGCAGAGCATCTGTACTAACTCTTGTGCAGGATGCAACTGCAACTTAGCATAAGCCCATTGATACAAAAACAAATGATTTAGGACGATAGGTTTTATGACAAACCTTGCGCATCATGCGACAGAAAACCGTTCCGTAGCAGAATTTACCGAACGTGCATATCTCAACTATGCCATGTACGTCATCATGGATCGTGCATTGCCACATATCAGTGATGGTCTGAAACCTGTTCAGCGCCGTATTGTATATGCCATGAGTGAGCTGGGGCTCAAGCACAGCGGCAAACCAAAAAAATCAGCACGTACCGTGGGGGATGTGCTGGGTAAATACCATCCACATGGTGACTCCGCCTGTTATGAAGCCATGGTATTGATGGCACAGCCGTTTAGCTATCGCTATCCTTTTATTGAAGGTCAGGGTAACTGGGGGTCGCCAGATGATCCTAAATCATTTGCGGCGATGCGTTATACCGAAGCCAAACTGTCGCAATACAGCGAAGTGTTGTTGGCAGAATTGGGGCAGGGTACCTGTGACTGGCAAGATAACTTTGATGGCTCTTTAAAGGAACCTGTCAATTTACCTGCACGTGTACCGAATATTTTGCTGAATGGCACCACAGGTATTGCCGTGGGGATGGCCACCGATATTCCACCGCATAACCTGCGTGAGGTGGTCAAAGGTACTATTGCCCTGATTCGTAATCCAAATTTGAGTGATGAAAAAGTCGCAGAATATATTCCTGCGCCTGATTTACCGACCAAAGCCGAAATTATTACCCCACCTGAAGAATTGCTAAAAATGCAAAGTACAGGGCGTGGTAGTTACCGTATGCGTGCTGTTTACAGCGTTGAAAAAAATGAAATCGTGATTACAGAACTGCCATATCAGGTTTCAGGCTCGAAAATCATTACCCAAATTGCAGATCAAATGCAGGCAAAAAAACTGCCATTGGTGAGTGACGTTCGTGATGAATCCGATCACCAAAACCCAACCCGTTTGGTGATTGTACTGCGCTCCAACCGTATTGATGCCGAAGCGGTGATGAGTCATTTGTTTGCCACCACCGATTTAGAATCGAGCTATCGCGTCAATATGAACATGATTGGTGCAGATGGTCGTCCACAGGTTAAATCGATTCGTCGTATTTTGTTGGAATGGATTGAAATTCGTAAGAATACCGTTACACGTCGTTTGCAGTACCATCTCAATAAAATCGAAAAGCGTCTACATATTTTGGCAGGTTTGCTGATTGCCTATTTAGATATTGATACTGTAATTCGAATTATTCGCGAAGAAGATCATCCTAAAGCTGAACTGATGTCACATTTTGGGATTGATGAAATACAGGCCGAAGCCATTTTAGAGTTAAAGCTACGTCATTTAGCCAAACTTGAAGAAATGGAAATTCGCCGTGAACAGGAAGAACTCGAAGCCAAAGCAGCCATTATTCGTGAACAATTGGCCAACCCTGAATCTTTGAAAAATTTGATTATTAATGAGTTGAAAGAAGACGCGAAAAAATTTGGTGATGATCGTCGTTCACCAATCGTATTGCGCGCTGAAGCAACTGCAATTAATGAGCAAGATATGTTACCTGCCGACCCTGTGACTGTGGTGTTGTCAGAAGCAGGTTGGATTCGCTGTGCCAAAGGACATGAAGTGGATGCAGAAAATCTGAACTTCCGTGCAGGTGATCAATACCTTAGTCATGCGCAAGGCAAATCCAATCAGCGTGTTTATATTCTTGATGACATAGGACGCAGTTATGCGCTGGCCATTAATAGCTTGCCATCGGCACGTGGTTTAGGTGAGCCGCTGAGTTCTAAGCTTTCACCTGCCAGTGGTGTTGGCTTTAAACAATTACTGATTGCAGAAGATGACAGTGAAATTTTAGCCGCCAGCAGCAAAGGTTATGGCTTTAAAACGCAGGCCAAGCAGCTAGATACCAGTGCCAAAGCCGGTAAAGCGTTCTTATCTTTGCCTGAAAAAGCCACGGTGATGAATTTACAAATGACTGAACAAGCCAGTCATGTTGCACTGCTCAGTTCAGCGGGACGTTTATTGGTAATTGAGTTGTCAGAATTGCCAGTTTTAAACAAAGGTAAAGGTAATAAATTGATACAACTCGAAGAAAAAGATCAGTTGTTGTCTATGCTACCCTTAAATTTAGATGAAGCAATTCAAGTATTTGCAGGACAGCAACAATTAAAACTCAAAGGCGAAGACTTGCTTAAATATGTGGCGAAGCGTGGCACGAAAGGTCAGCTCCTACCACGCGGCTATCAAAAAGCAAATAAACTGTTAATTCAAAGATAATACTAGCGTTTTTTAAGCAAAATACGTTATATATGGTTTGTATTCGTGAAAATGGATGCAATATTGGACATAAACAAGCAAACAACGACGTCCGATATTGAGAAAAACAGTTTAAAACTAAGGATTATTGATTGGAGAAATTGGCATTATGGAAAAGATTTGGTTTGCTGAATACCAAAAGACAGGGATTCCAGAAACTGTAGAGCTACCTGCAGAAAACACGTCACTTGTAGATGTTTTTGAACGCAATTTCCAAAAATTTGGTTCGCGTGATGCCTTTATCTTTATGGATAAGGTTTTAACCTTTAGTGAGCTTGAAGAAGCAAGCCGTAAATTTGCAACTTATCTACAAAGTTTAGGTTTGGCACCAGGTTCGCGTGTTGCGGTGATGATGCCGAACGTTCTCCAATATCCTGTTGTTGCACTGGGGGTGTTCCGCGCAGGTTTAGTGTTGGTGAACGTGAACCCGCTTTATACTTCGCGTGAGCTTGAGCATCAGTTAAATGACTCAGGTTCTGAAGTTTTGGTAATTGTTGAAAACTTTGCCTCTGTTTATCAAGCCATTATTGGTAAAACTCCTGTGAAGCACGTGGTTGTTGCTTCTGTGGGCGATATGCTAGGTGCTTTAAAAGGTACTTTGGTGAATTTCGTTTTACGTTCAGTGCGTAAGCAAATTCCAGCATGGAACATTCCAGGTCACATTAAATTTAATGCGGCAATGTCTAAAGTGAGTCCAAGCAACTACAAACGCCCAAGCTTAACTTTAAGTGATACTGCTGTATTGCAATATACAGGTGGTACAACTGGGGTATCTAAAGGTGCAGAATTAACGCATCGCAACCTTGTTGCTAACATGCTGCAATGTGATGGTATTTTCCAAAGTAAATTTGGTGCACAAGATGGTCAGCCAGATGACCGTATTTTCTGTGCATTACCGCTATATCACATCTTTGCATTCATGGTGTGTGCACTTTACGGCATGTATAAAGGTCAGGCTAACGTACTAATTCCTAACCCGCGTGACTTACCTGCGGTCATGAAAGAATTGCGTAAATATCAGCCGACATTCTTCCCTGCAGTAAACACGTTATTCAATGCGTTAGTGAACAATGAAGAGTTTAAACAGCTCGATCACAGCAAATTGAAGATGGCGATGGGCGGTGGTATGGCAGTATTGCCATCAACAGCTGAAGCGTGGAAAAAAGTCACAGGTACCAACATTATTGAAGGTTATGGTTTATCTGAAACTTCTCCTGTTGCGACTGCAAACCCACCTGCATCTGAAGAATTTAGCGGTACGATTGGTATTCCATTGCCATTAACCGAAGTGGCTATTTTGGATGATGACGGTAATGAAGTTCCACTGGGTGAACAAGGTGAAATTTCAATCCGTGGTCCGCAAGTGATGCGTGGTTACTGGAACCGTCCAGACGAAACTGAAAAAGTTATGATCAATGGTTTCTTCCGTACGGGTGACATTGGTGTGATGGATTCACGTGGTTATGTGAAAATTGTAGACCGTAAAAAAGACATGATTTTGGTGTCTGGCTTTAACGTTTACCCATCTGAAATTGAAGAAGTTGTGTCTAAACACCCTAAAGTTTTAGAAGTGGCTGCCATTGGTGTACCTGATGAAAAATCAGGTGAAGTGCCTAAACTGTTTGTAGTGAAGAAAGACCCTTCATTGACGACAGAAGAAGTATTGGCATTTGCTAAAGAGAACTTAACTGGTTATAAACGCCCACGTTATGTAGAGTTTATGGATGAATTGCCAAAATCGAACGTGGGTAAAATCTTACGTAAAGATTTGCGTAAAACTGCATAATTCATTCAGCATATTCTAAAAAATGCCCCTGAACATTCAGGGGCATTTTTTTATGGTTCTTTTTTAGAAAACCAATCGTTATATCTTAGAACAAAACAGCATTATTCTTTCATGAGCCAGCGGTCAAAATAACGACGGCCAACACCAACAATGCCTAAGAAAATAAACATAGCGCCAAACTGTCGGCTAAACCCAGACTGATTGAAACTGCCATAACTTAAAATATTATCAATCAGGCAATACACCACAATCACAATCAGCCAGTGCCACAGCGGTAAACGCTTAATACCCACAGCATAAAACGCAACCCACAATACGATAAACGTAAAAATGGTGGACCATACGTTCATGTTGGCGCAAATCACCATCAATAAAAATGCCACAATGGGTAAGACAATTTTTAAAACACGATCCACTCGCAGTTGATGTTGGCGCTGCTTTTCAAGTACATCGAACATTTCCTTTTGATCAGGGCTGACCATAATGGATCCTTTATACAATTGCTTAAAACATGCTATTTAACAAAATTTATTCAAGAAATGCCATGTTATGATAAGTTCTAAACACAGTTTATGAGAAAAAATTGATGCAAAGCATAAGTGGGGTGGTTTATCTGATTATTATTGCCTGTCTGTTGCCCTATGTTTTTACGGTAGTGGCTAAAATGGCAGGTGGTTTTAAAAGTGAAGATAATCAAAATCCACGTGAATTTTTAGCCAAAACAACAGGCTTAGCGGCACGTGCCAATGCAGTGCAACAAAATAGTTTTGAAAGCCTACCATTGTTTGTGGCAGCAGTATTGATGGCTGAATATATGGTCATCCCACAAGTGGTGGTGATGATGTTTGGTATTGCTTATATTGTACTGCGTATTGCTTACGGCATTTGCTATTTAGCCAACTGGGCAACTTTACGCTCAATTGTCTGGATTTTGTCATTGCTTTGCCCAATTTGTATTTTATTGATGGTGATTAAACTGACCTGATCAAGTCAGGTCTGAAAATATGTATTTTTACTTGGCAGATGTATAATCTCGCAGTAATTCCAGACCGAATACCGTTATAATTGACGCGGTTTTAAAAAGATTTAACTTGTTAAAGAGTGATGCTATGAGCTACAGCAATATCCCTGCGGGTAAAGATGCACCAAATGACATCTATGTAATTATTGAAATTCCTGCCAATGCAGCGCCAATCAAATACGAAATTGATAAAGATTCTGATGCGTTATTTGTAGACCGTTTTATGGGTACAGCAATGTTCTACCCAGCAAACTACGGTTATGTACCAAATACACTTTCATTGGATGGTGACCCATTAGACGTGTTGGTGGTAACACCACATCCAGTAGAGCCAGGTTCTGTGATTCGTTGTCGCCCAGTGGGTAAATTGAACATGGAAGATGACGGTGGTATTGATGCGAAACTGGTTGCTGTTCCGCACGAAAAATTGACCCCAATTTATAAAGATGTTCAAGAATATACTGATCTTCCACCATTATTGATCAGCCAAATTGAACACTTCTTCCAACACTATAAAGACTTAGAACCAGGCAAATGGGTGAAGTTAAGTGGTTGGGAAGGTGCAGATGTTGCAAAACAAGAAGTATTGAACTCAATTGAAGGCTATAAAGCAGCAAATCCATAATTTGCGCTTAGCCTGCTAAGCTTTTATTTTAAAGCTGAGATAAAAAAACCTGCACAATTTTTGTGCAGGTTTTTTATTGGGTTTCTATTCCGAGAAATTAGAATAATTTCACAGGAATATCTAACCAGATACGCCATTCGTTGGTGTCTGGCATATATATACTCTTGTATTCATCGTTTGCACGGTAGTATGAATGACGTAGACGTAAGCTTGCATCTTTCGCAAAACCTGATTGAACGGTGTATTTCACTTGGTTAAAGAATTCACGTTCTTGAGCATCATTCGTTTCTAGGATTGAGCGATTACCTTTATAGTCAGCAGGAACGTCAATATCCCAACCGTAAACAAAAGCAGATGTCCAAGTCAGGCCTGGAATATTCATTGCGCCAAAATCATAGGTGTATTGAATTTGTGCAGACTTCTCATCATTACCAATAAAATCAGATAAATATGAATTAGGCATATAAATAGTTTGATGACCGTCACCAACCCCTCTGCCTAAACCATAGTCATAACCTGTGTTACCAGTATTTTGTTGGTATGCCACCATGAGGTTGTGTGAACCAGTGTTATATGTGGCAGAAAGTGCCCAAATACTGTTACTTAAATTATCAAAATCATTTGATGTATGTGAGTAAGTATAAGCACTGCCATTTGAAGCTGCATCCCACTTGGTGTGGTAGCCACTGAAGTCGTATGTTAAGGCACTATTATTCGCAAGCGCTTGTTTAAAGTTAGCATTTACATAGTGACGTTCTAAACGATCTTTGATGTCTGCACCGTAATAAGCAGTATTGATTGCATCATTGACTTTATATTTCGCACCCCAGACAACAGCATGATCTAATTGATTACCATCTGAGTTGATTTGGTCAGAATATTGATTTTTAGTGAATTTACCAGCAGTTAACTCTAGGCCATCAATTTCACGGCTAGTCGCTAAAACACCTTCAAAATATTCAGGTACTAAACGGGCAGTGTTGCTAGCAAGTACTGGTAAATCGAGTACTTGAGTACCATAAGTTACCGTGGTATTCGAGATGCGTGCTTTAACGTTTGCACCACCACGTGCCCAATGGTCATAAGCTGAGCCATCATTATGGGTTGGAATCATACCATTACCTGAATGGGCATTTTCACCTAGCTTGAATGAGGCATCACCAACAACACCCACACCAAAACCGACTACACCTTTGGTAAAGCCAGAATCTAATTTTACGATTGCAGTTTGCGCAAATGAACTTGTATCTGTACCAGGTGCTACATCTTTATAGTCACGGGTTAAATAACCTGTACGGAATAAAACCGAACCGTTTGCGTCTTCTACAAAGCCTTTAGATTCACTTTGTTCGCTAGCAAATGCAGTTGAAACAAGCGCTGCGTTGATGAGCAACGCTAGTGTTAATTTTTTAGATTGCAGCATTGGGAGACAGCCTCATGCAGTAAATGTGTAGTTGAAACGTAGCCGAATTGTATCGCTATTTAGGCGCGAAAATATCATTTTTAAGGGGCTTATGACACTAAAGTTAAGCATTTTTTCGATAAACTGTAGGGTCATTAAAAATATTGAATTTTAAAAAGTTTAATAATTATTTTAATTTTTAGTAAAAACATGAGCATAATTTTAAATGAGCTGAACAGCTAGAATGGATGACTTGGGAGCAATGCTTTAAGTTTTTTGTAAATTTTAGCCATAAAATCAGCTTTGTTTAATATTTCAGCAGTTTAAGTTAAGAATTTATGGTGAAATAAGTAAGTAAAAACCTAAAATTTTTTGTTTACTTCATCTTCTTAAGTATTTCTTCAAAAGTGCGGTTTTAAATTTAAGAATAGATAAGGTTGTATATTTTGGTTTTTATTTGAACTAAAAGTATAAAAAATAGAATCGTGTTTATGGGGTGAGTAATAGTTTTTAGCTATGAAGTGTTTCATGTGAAATACAGTGCTTTATTTGTGCTGTTTTTGATGAATTTGACCCAATTAGCATTTCTCTCTTCGCTAAGTTTTTAAGTGTAATAACTTCAGAAGATATTGCATCAGCCTGCCACGATATTGCTGAAATCTCACATTGGGTATTCGGTTTAACAATTTGAATGATATGCATGTTCTTGGTGCAAAAAATTATTCGTATTCAAACAATATTTTTCTAGGCCAAACATGCTGTTTGCCCTTAATGGGCAAGGGGCTGTAAGCATATGAGTAATGACTTTGTCCCAGTTTTTAGTATATGCAAAGATGTGCGAATAAATGTTATTGCACTTTTTTAGGCAGTTTAAATTTGAGTTCTAAGTCAGGCACATCAAAAATGTTGCAATGTATTCGGTATCTGCACAGTAAATATGACTTATACATCTATGTAAAAAGAATGAACAAAAGTGAGTTGTAGGCCATAGCGATGAAAATAAGAAATTTATTAATTTGAAAATAAATATAAATAACAATTATTTATATGTGGTTGTGAGGCTATTCTAAGTATGGGAAATCTTGTTTTTTTGAATGTTGGCACACGGTTTGCAATTCTCCATGTGAGTTAAACAACAATAGACACAAGCATCTCATCAGATGCAGGGGGAATAATCATGAACATGGGATTTAAAACACTTTTTGCAGCAGCGATGATCGCAGCATCTGGTCTAAGCATGGCATCAGAATCAACTTCAGCATTGTCTTTTAGTGGTACTGCGGCAATGACCAGTGATTATCGTTTTCGTGGCATGACACAAACAATGAGTGATCCTGCGGTGCAAGCGGGTTTTGCGTTGAGCCATGATTCAGGCCTTTATGCAGGTGTGTGGGGTTCCAATGTCGATTTTGGTGGCACAGCACATTTAGAACTCGACCCTTATTTGGGTTATGCCACTACTTTAGACAGTTTTGCCAGCAAGCCATTATTAGACGTGGGTCTATGGTATTACCTTTACCCAAGTGAAAGCGATTTAAACTGGTTGGAAGCCTATGCCAAATTGGGCTTTAGCGATGTAGGATTTAAAGATGCCAGCTTATCTACCGCAATTAACTACTCCAATGATTTTCTTGGTGGTGATACAGATGCTTGGTATTTCAATGCAACTTATAGCGTACCGTTTGCAGATACAGGTTTCTCAGGTGTTGCGGGTATTGGTTACACCCTAGCAGATGATTTTGATTTTGGTGGTGGTGAAGACAGTTATATCGACTGGAAAGCAGGTGTGAGCTATAGCTTTGCATCAGTAGAAGGTTTATCTGCTGAATTGGCTGCCGTTGGTACAGATATTGATACCGATGGCATGTCACACGCTGCGAAGCGTGGTGTTGAAACAGGTGCTGTGTTTACTTTGACCAAAGCATTCTAAGTCCTCTGTATTCAGGATAAATAAAAAGCTCCAATTGGGAGTAACATCCAAAAGAATAACAAGATAACTCGCCCATTGCTTAGACATGGCAATGGGCTGTTTTTATATCTCAATATTTTCGCCTAGGCTGGATTGCCACGATAAGACAATGCTTCACTCAAATGGCCGCTTTGAATCTGTTCACTTTGCGCCAAGTCTGCAATAGTACGTGCGACGCGTAACACCCGATGATAAGCGCGTGCAGACAAATTTAACCGTTGTTGTGCAATGGTTAAAATATCCTGTGCAGTGCCATCTAATAGGGCAAACTGTTCTAATTGTTTTGGGCTGAGCGACATATTTAAGCCCTTTTGTCGTTGCATTTGCAATTCATAAGCTTGAATTACGCGTTTTCGCACCGTTTCGGAATCTTCAACAGGTCTACTGTCTTGTAATTCATGGGCTTGTAGTGGTGGAACATCAATATGTAAATCAATGCGGTCTAACAGTGGCCCTGAAATACGATTTTGATAGCGTTTAATACTTTCTGTAGAGCATTGACAGCGCACGTCCTGATTAAAAGCATAACCACAGGGGCAGGGGTTCATTGCAGCCACCAATTGAAAGTTCGCAGGAAAGGTAATTTGTCGCGATGCCCGAGAAATCACAATTTCTTTAGACTCCAACGGTTGCCGCAATACTTCTAATACTTTCTTATCAAACTCAGGTAATTCATCTAAAAACAACACGCCTAAGTGCGCCAGCGTGATTTCGCCAGGTTTTGGATATGAGCCACCCCCGACCAATGCTACGGCAGAGGCAGTATGATGTGGGGCACGAAATGGGCGTTGCCCAAAAGTATGCGGTGTGTTGGCGACTGAGTAGATACTCGCAACTTGTAAATTTTCTTGTAAATCTAAGGGCGGTAAAATACTGGCAAGGCGAGAAGCCAACAAGGTTTTACCTGTGCCTGGCGGGCCTTTAAACAACAAGGAGTGTCCGCCTGCTGCTGCAATTTCCAAAGCACGTCTTGGGCGTAATTGCCCTTTTACATCTGCCAGATCAAAAGCCGAAGCCGAGAGCAAAGGCTGGTTTGCTGGCGTGACTTTATGAAGTGGCTGATGTTGTGCCAAATGCTCACAAACTTGTTTTAAGTGATTGGCAGCAAAAACTTCAAAGTCTGGTAATTGTGCGGCTTCTTGCGCATTTTGTTCGGGTAAAACTAAACAGTGCTGTGCCTGTTGGCAGGCAATCGCAATACTCAGCGTACCTGTAGTTGGACGCAATTGACCATCTAAAGCCAGTTCACCAATAAATTCTAAACCATCGCTACTGTGTTCGGGCAGTTGACCTGAAGCAATCAAAATGCCCAAAGCAATGGCAAGGTCAAGGCGAGAACCATCTTTAGGTAAGTCTGCTGGTGCTAAATTAATGGTTAGACGTTTGCTTGGAAATTGAAAACCACTATTGATAATGGCAGAGCGTACCCGATCTTTACTTTCACGGACTGCCGCTTCGGCTAAGCCGACAATCGTCAAAGAGGGTAAACCCTGACTTAAATGGACTTCGACTTCAATGGCAGGGGCGTGCAGACCCAATAGCCCCCGTGTATAAACTTTGGCAAAAGACATTATTATTATGATCCGTTTTGGTGCGTTATTTTTATAGGTGTTTGGTCTTTTATGGCACTAAATTGGTGCTTATTTTTTGAGCTGCATCTTTTGTTCGAGCATTTCGACTTGTTTTAACAATTCATTTAAACGCAAATTGGCATTATTCAGCGCAGTACGCTGACGATCTAGCTCATCTTGAGAGACCAAATCCATTTTTGTCACGGCTTCATTCAGTAAAGCACGTAAATTATGTTCTAAATCTTTTTTGGGTTGTTCAATTTGTTCCAAAATGGCTTGTAATAAAGTTTCAATCATTGTTGTTTCCACACAGATGGACAAAGGTAGGCAGTGTAGCACTGGTCTTTAATAGACTATAGCATTTCAGACGAAATATGGATTTATTCGATGAGTAAAATCGTAAATCTTCTAGTAAATATGTCTATTTTTTGAAGATCAAAACCATATAAATGTATAAAATAAGGTATAAAGAAAACTCATGTCACGGTTTCTAATTTCCCCCGACCTTAGAACTTTGGCATGGAATTTGAACATAAAACCTTACTGGTGAATTAAGCCGAAGGAAAACAAACATGAAGCTCGTAACTGCAATTGTAAAACCCTTTAAATTAGATGATGTACGTGAAGCATTATCTGAAATTGGTGTTCAAGGGATCACCGTAACAGAAGTCAAAGGCTTCGGTCGCCAAAAAGGTCACACCGAACTTTATCGTGGCGCTGAATACGTCGTTGACTTCTTGCCTAAAGTTAAAATTGAAATCGCAATTAGTGATGAAATGGTGGATTCGGTGATTGAGTCAATCACTCGTGTTGCTAGTACAGGCAAGATTGGTGATGGCAAAATCTTTGTTACTAACCTCGAACAAGTCATCCGTATTCGTACAGGTGAAACGGGTGCAGACGCTGTTTAAGAAAATGGCACGAAGTTTGCTGAGTACCTAATAACTCACAAAAACAAAGGTCGGGGGACACAAATGAAAAAAATGCTACTCGCGCTGAGTCTATCAGGCGCACTTCTTGGTGGTTCTGTTGCTTGGGCTGAAGAAGCCGTAACAGCCACCGCACCAACTTCAGATGTTGCAGTGCTTGAAACTGCCGAAACATCTCCTATCGAAACAACAAATGCAACAACAGAAGTTGCAGCTGTAGCAGAAGTCAGCACGACTGAAGCTGCTGAACCAGAAGCTGTATTAGATACAGGCGATACCGCTTGGATTTTAGTTTCGACTGCTTTAGTTTTACTCATGACCATTCCTGGTTTGGCACTGTTTTATGGCGGTATGGTACGCAAGAAAAACGTACTCAATACTATGGCCTATAGCTTTGTAGCAGCAGCCGTGGTCAGTATTGCCTGGGTGGCAGTGGGCTATAGTTTGGCTTTTGGTGAAGGTAATGCCTTTATTGGTGGTCTAGACAAAGTCATGCTGGCGGGCATTGGTACCGATGCGCTCAGTGGCAGTATTCCTGAAATTCTATTTGTGATATTCCAAATGACCTTTGCCATTATTACTGTGGCAATTATCAGTGGTTCAATTGCAGAACGAATGAAGTTTGGTGCCTTTGTTGCCTTTATCGCGATCTGGGTGGTCGTGGTCTATGCACCAATTACCCACTGGGTATGGGGTGGTGGTTGGTTAGGCAATGATGGTGCACTTGATTTTGCTGGTGGTACTGTTGTTCATATTAACTCGGGTGTTGCAGGTTTGGTTGCTGCATACATGTTGGGCAAACGTATGGGCTTGGGCCGTGAATCTATGGCTCCGCATAACCTGACTTTGACTGTACTGGGTGCCAGTTTACTCTGGGTGGGCTGGTTTGGTTTCAACGGTGGTTCTGCTTTAGGCGCGAATGGTGCAGCGGGTTATGCCTTAGTTGTGACTCAAGTGGCAGCCGCAGCCGCAGCAATCGCATGGCTTGTTGTTGAAAAACTGGTACGTGGTAAAGGTTCGGTATTAGGTGCTGCATCGGGTGCTGTTGCAGGTTTGGTGGTGATTACTCCAGCAGCAGGTTTTGTGACTGTTGGTGGTGCATTAGCGATGGGTTTAATTGGTGGTGTCGTATGTTTCTGGGGTATTACTGCCTTAAAACGCGCCCTGAAAGCTGATGACTCTCTAGATGCCTTTGGACTACATGGTGTAGGTGGTATTGTCGGTGCAATTTTAACCGCCTTCTTTGCCAGCGAGTTTATTATGGGCGATGCTGCACCAAGCAACTTGATGAGCCAACTTTGGGTGCAAGTTGAAGGTGTGTTAGCGACCATTGCTTACTCAGCTATACTGACTTTCATCATCTTAAAAGTAATTGATCTAACCATCGGTATTCGTGTGGCTGCAGAAGATGAGCGTATGGGACTCGACTTAAGCCAACATGGTGAACGTGTAGAATAATTCAGACAGCACATAATCAATATATTGTGTAAAACAGCCCTTCGGGGCTGTTTTTTTTCTATATGTTGCGTAAAACTCTACAAAGTTTGGAAATTTTGCTACACTGCATTTTCATTTAAATTTGTGCAATTAAACCGCTATGCATTGTCCATTTTGCAACACTGCAGACAGTAAAGTGATTGACTCACGTTTGGCGGCAGAAGGCTGCCAAATTCGCCGACGTCGTGAGTGTATTGGCTGTGGTGAACGCTTTACCACCTTTGAAAGTTATGAAGTGGTCATGCCTCGGGTAATTAAATCCGATGGTAAAAGTGAGCCTTTCGATGAAGCCAAGTTGCGTCGTTCGTTAATGCATGCTTTGCAAAAACGTCCTGTGACCCAAGAGCAAATTGAAACGGTACTTAGTGACATCCAACTGCAAATTCGCCGTTTGGGAGAGCGTGATGTGAAATCACGTACCATTGGTGAGGTTGTTATGCAGGCTTTATTTGCATTGGATCATGTCGCTTATGTACGTTTTGCCTCGGTGTATCAAGACTTTCAGGATGTTGAAGCCTTCCGTCGCCAAATTGAACAAATGCAGTCGCGTGAGCAATAAAGCACAATGCCAGCATCTATTCCACAGCATCCATCCATGACTGAACTCAATACTGACGCGCAACCTGATGATCTTTTTTGGATGCGTCGTGCCATTGAACTGGCACGTTTGGGGCAATACAGCACTAAGCCAAATCCGAACGTGGGCTGCGTTATTGTTAAAGATGCCCAATTATTGGGCGAAGGTTTCCATCCGCGTGCAGGACAGCCACATGCCGAAGTCTTTGCTTTGCGTCAGGCCGCTGAACAAGCGCAGGGTGCAACCGCCTATGTGACCTTGGAACCTTGTGCACACTATGGGCGCACACCACCATGTGCCAAAGCCTTGGTTGATGCAGGCGTGGTCAAAGTGGTTGTGGCTTGTCCAGACCCAAATCCATTGGTGGCAGGTAAAGGCGTTCAGATTTTACAGGATGCAGGTATTCAGGTCAGTGTGGGCGTGGCAGAAGCTGAAGCAGCACAGTTAAATGCAGGCTTTTTAAAAGCTATGGCTACAGGTATGCCTTATGTGCGTTTAAAAATTGCCTCTAGTTTGGATGGTCGTACCGCCATGGCTTCGGGTGAATCTAAATGGATTACAGGGGCTGCAGCACGTGCAGATGTGCAACATTGGCGTGCAATTTCTGCAGCAGTCATTACGGGTATTGATACGGTACTGGCCGATGACTGTCTGCTCAATGTACGTCAGTTGGCAGCGGTGGATGATCTTCACAATGTGGTACAGCCAAAACGGATTATTTTAGACCGTCAAGGTCGTTTGCCTTTGAGCGCACAAATTCTGCAGCAACCTGAAACCGTGATGGTGATGGGGCCGTATCGTGCAGAGTTGGCAGCCTTAGGCGTGATACAATTGGCGGTACAGCCTTTGGCAAGCTTACTGGCTGAACTGGTCAAACAGCATCAAATTTATGATGTACTGGTTGAGGCAGGCGCAACTTTATCTACCGCTTTCTTGCAAGAAAGCTTAGTTGATGAAGTCATCAGCTATGTGGCGCCTACATTATTAGGGCAATCAGCACGTGCCATGTTTAATGCAGAATTTGAGCAGATGGCAGAGCAACTTCGATTTAAACTTTGCGACGTCACTCAATTGGGTGATGACGTGCGCCTTAGGTTAATTCCTTCTCAAGAGACACTATGAGTTCAGAGTCAACGGTTTATCACAAACGTCGTCATGCGGCACGCACCACCGATGAATACTTATTTCATCAATTGGTGCCTTATTTGGGCAATAAACGCCGTTTACTGCATCTGATTTTAGAAGCCCTTGAACAGACAGGAACGCTACATCCTAAAGATGGTCGTGCCCCAATTTTTGCTGACTTTTTTGCAGGCTCAGGCGTGGTATCACGTTTGGCTCGCCAAAATGGCTATCGGGTAATTGCCAATGACTGGGAACCCT
The DNA here is from genome assembly GCF_012371315.1 of Acinetobacter sp. A1. Lineage (NCBI taxonomy): Bacteria > Pseudomonadati > Pseudomonadota > Gammaproteobacteria > Moraxellales > Moraxellaceae > Acinetobacter > Acinetobacter sp. A1. The sequence goes on along the minus strand of NZ_JAAZQY010000011.1, from coordinate 51,996 downwards.
ACAGCCATGCCTTAAACCATGCGATTTTGGCCTGCACCGAAGCACCTGCGTTTAAAGAATTAGGCGGTTATCAAAAAGCCATTGATTATTTGAACCGCTTGCCTGAAGTCAAAGGCTGGGTAACGCATAACTTATGCCCACGTAACGACGAAATTTATGACCCGAGCCGTGACCGTTTATTTTTTAAACGTCGTAACGGTATGCGTATTGATGCGATTCGTCAGCAAATTGCCACGTGGCAAGCGCAGGGTGCAATTGATGATGTTGAGATGTCGGCCTTGTTGGCACCTTTACTCTATTCTGCCAGTTTTGTCAGCAATACCAGTGGGGTATTTAAAAGCTTCCACCATGGTTGGGGTGGTAAAACTAAAACTGCACTAGAACGAATTGAATCGTTATTGTGGCTCACGCCAAGCCGTTTTTGTGAAATTGGCGATGCCAGCAAACCTGCTGCAGAAATGTGGTGTGTTGATGCACAGCATCTGGCTAATCAAATGAGTGGTTTTGAGGTTGATGTCGCGTATTTGGACCCTCCATATAACCAACATGCCTATAGCAGTAACTATCATGTTTTAAATGCTTTAACGCTGTGGGATCAGGTCGATTTACCCACTCCAGACACCAAAGGCTTTAAAAGTGGTATTGACCGTGCGTGGCGTAAGGAACGTCCAAGTCCATACAACTCTTCCAAGTATGCCAAAGAGGCTTATGAAACCTTATTGGAAACCATCAATGCACGTTTTATTCTGACCAGCTATTCTACCGATGGTAATATCAGTGCCACTGACTTGCTACAAGCTAACTTGAAACGTGGCCGCGTGACATTATTGACGCAAGATGTGCCACGTTATCGTGTCAGTAAGCAGCGTCAGTCTGAACGTGCGCGCGTGCTGGAATTTATTGTGATTACCGACACCCATGCCAAATCAGGCCCGCCAATTCGTCAGTTGCTGGGTCAGTTGTACCATTTTGCAGAATTGGGCGGTGTCGATACCTCAGGGGTGAGTACCCAGCTGGCCTTGTGGTAAGCCCACCTTAATGAACACATTAGAGAAAGAATTATGTTTACAGGCATTATTGAAAGTTTAGGTAAAGTGGAAAGCCTGCAAAGTGTGGGCGGTGATGTACGTTTGCGTATTCAGACAGATTTAGATATGTCAGATGTGCATTTGGGTGACTCGATTGCCACCAATGGTATTTGTCTAACCGTGATTGAGTGGGGCGATAACTGGTATGTGGCAGATGTGTCGCGTGAAAGTCTGAACCGTACCACTTTAGGTACATGGAAAGTCGGTCAACCTGTCAACGTTGAAAAGGCCATGCTGCCAACCACACGTTTTGGTGGGCATATCGTGAGTGGGCACGTAGATGCCGTGGGTGAAATTACCGTGGTACGTGAAGATGCGCGTTCGATTTATTATGAAGTGACTGCACCTGCAGAAATTGCCAAATATTTGGCAGAAAAAGGCTCGGTGACGGTAGATGGCATTAGCCTGACCATTAACCATTTACGTGGCAGCATCATCAGTCTAAATTTAATTCCACATACGGCAGAACGCACCAATATTGGTACATGGAAAGTCGGCAGCAAAGTCAATTTAGAAGTGGATGTATTGGCACGCTATATTGAGCGTTTGCTATTGGGTGATAAAGCTGCAGAAACCACACAGCAATCCAAAATCAGCATGGAGTTTTTGGCTGAAAATGGCTTTTTAAAATAAGCACAACGCCGTTAAATTCAAACAGTCTGATTGAAAAATTAGACTGTTTTTTTATTTTTAGGGATAATTCAGCCGAATAAAGTCATTTTTTCATCATGGATGATGCATTGGTTTATTGTAGATGATTGATATTTTAATGAATTTGGAATACTGGCTGCCCATATTACTCGATAATTATGGGGTGTGGATTTATGCCATTTTGTTTCTGATCATTTTTGCAGAAACAGGTTCCGTGTTTATGTTCTTTTTGCCAGGTGACAGCTTGCTGATCGCCATTGGTGCGCTGTGCTCTACCACTGACGTGGTGCATTTGCACTATATGGGCATTTTGCTTTTTGTTGCTGCGGTCTTGGGATATAGCGTCAACTACTACACTGGACGCATATTGGGACTAAAATACTTTCATCAGCATTCACGTTATTTCAAACCCGAATATATTGTAAAAACCAACCATTATTTTATGAAACATGGCGGTAAAACTATTTTAATGGCACGTTTTATACCTTTCGTGCGGTCTTTTGCACCCTTTGCAGCAGGGTCGGGGCATATGCCTTTGGCGACTTTTACTGTGTATAACGTAGTCGGTGCTGCTGTGTGGATTTTTTCTTTAATGGCAATAGGTTACGGTTTAGGTAATATTTTATCTTGGTTGGGTGATTGGATTTAAACCCTTAATTTTATTTTGGCTAGTGCTAAAAAAAGCCCACAGTGTGGACTTTTGATCATATTTGGTTTTAGTGTTTGATGACTGTCAACTCAGTACCACCTAAACGTGGCACAATTGCGTTATCGCTTTGAATTGAAAACTCACCTTTTTCAGCCTCTTTAGATAAGTACATGCATAATGATTGGAAGTCTGCACGACTCATCCATAGATCCTGAGCACGAATACTCCACTGTTCGCCCGTATGTAGATGGTCGATTTTGCCTGAAATTTTCGTCAAGATATCCATTTGAAACCCATGATTGCAAAAGTCATAAAAGGAAATAAAAGTTGAAAATTCAACTTTTTCCGAGCGCTCATGATGTGACAGAAATGTTGCAGTTTAATGACACTTGGGTTAAAACTTTGGGTTAATTTTGTATAAAAAGTAAAATTACTCTTTAGAAAAATTTGAATTTTTTAAAATATAGTCTATTTCTTCCTGAGCAGCAGCATGCAGGCGTGCACGGAAAATGGTCACTGCTTGTTCAATCTGGGTTTCTGCTTCTAATTCTAAACGCAAACGCACACTTTCCAATTCAGACAGGATTTGATCATCACTAACACTTAAAGCTGCTTTATTAAAACTCAGTGCAGGGAATTCAGGATTTTTCTGATAACGTGCGGTATAGGTTGAAATTTCATGATCCAGACTTTGGCGCATAATGGCTAGGGTCTGGGTTTGCTCTGCAAAACGCTGAGCTTCATCTTGTTGTAACTGTGCAGCATAGGCTGCTTGTTCCGCACGCTGCTGCTCCAGTTTTTTCTCTAAGGCCAACTGACGACGCTGGCGAGCTTCTTCAATCAAGCGTGCTTTTAAATCGGCATAAGCTTGTTCAATGGTGCTCTGAGATCGCTGTTGTGCACGTTGATCTTGGGCAATCCAGTTTTGCAAATTCGTTTCAGGTTGCAAGACTTCACAGATGCGGTAAAGATCATCCATAAATGTCTGGCGCACAGCCTGAGGCGCAGTTAACCAGCGCTGTTTAAAATCTGAGCCGACATTTAAGGTCACAACAACTCTCCTTATTCTGAGCAGTATTTGTAAAAATCGTTTTAAAATTAAAGCTTAAACGTCTGTGGTTCTATGCCCAAACGTCGATATTGTTTAAATTTTTCACGCCCAAGCACTTTGGCGGTATCGTGATTTTCAATAATCTCAATAATGTGACTAAATTTTGCATAGGCTTCAAGTGCCTGACTGTTAAAATTAAACACAATCCAGTCCGATTCAAGTGGTAATTCGGCAGAAATACATACACTGGCCTGTGTTTGGTTGATGCCATGAGGAATAAAACTGCTGGCATCAAAGCTCCATAGACGTTCATCTAAGGCTTGTTGCAAGTCAGCGTCAGGGCAGTGCAGCCAAATGCGCGCCTGCTGCCGCAGAATTTTGCGGCATAAACGGCAAGTGCTTTCCACTTGCCGTTCAGGGCTTTTTTCAAACAAATAAAAGCTGACTTTAGCCATTATGGCCTGCACGTTGTGCAAGGAATTGCATCAATAATGGAACAGGACGGCCTGTTGCACCTTTATTGCTGCCTGAGTTCCATGCTGTACCTGCAATATCTAGGTGCGCCCAACGGTAGTCACGGGTAAAGCGCTGCAAGAAACAAGCTGCAGTCACTGAACCTGCTTTTGGCCCACCAATGTTGCCAATGTCGGCAAATGGTGAATCCAGTTGTTCCTGATAGTCATCAATTACAGGCATGCGCCATACACGGTCAAATGCAGTTTGTCCTGCGGCTTCCAATTCTGCTGCCAGTTCATCGTCAGGGCTAAACATACCGGTTAGCACTGAACCGAGTGCAACCACGCACGCGCCTGTTAAAGTGGCAATATCAATCACCAACGCAGGGTTGAAGCGTTTCACATAGGTAAGGGTATCGCACAGTACCAAACGACCTTCGGCATCGGTATTTAAAATTTCGATGGTTTGACCGCTCATACTGGTCACAATATCACCTGGGCGGGTTGCTTTACCTGAAGGCATATTTTCAGCCGCAGCAATGGTGCCGACCACATGAATTGGCAAACGTGCTTCGCACAGTGCGCGCATGGTGCCTAAGACTGAGGCAGAACCACACATATCAAATTTCATTTCATCCATGCCTAAGCCAGGTTTGAGTGAAATGCCGCCTGTATCAAAAGTAATCCCTTTACCCACTAAGACCACAGGGGCTTCATCACGCTGCGCTTGGTATTCAAGACTAATGATGCGCCCTGGACGGTCTGAACCCTGACTGACTGCAAGGAATGCACCCATGCCCAGTTCCGCCATTTGTGCTTCATCTAAAATGGTGACTTTGAGCAGGTCTGGAAACTCTGCCGCCAAGGCTTGAGCCTGTTCTGCCAAATATTCAGGGAAGCAAATGTTGCCCGGACGGTTGCCCAAGTCACGTGCCATGTTTTGCCCTGATTGCATGGCTTCAATTAACTGCAACTGATCGGCAGTGAGTGAACTTTCCTTGGCAATTAAGTTGATCTGTTCAAGATTAAATTCATTCTTTTTACTTTTGAATTCATCAAAGGCGTATGCCGCTTGGGTGAGACTGAGTGCAAATACATAGTGCAACTCGCTTGGCAAGGCAGACAGATCAATGCTGATCTGTTTAAATTTTTTTTGTGAAGATTTGATAATGCTTTGTGCAATTTTTGCCAGCTTGGTAGGCTGTAATTCTTCAACTTTGCCTAAGCCAATCAGAGCGCTATGTGCGCATTCTGCAACATTGGCCACCAGACTTAGACTTTCATTTAAGCCTGCTTTAAATTGTGTGGCATCAAGAATACGGTCTAAATCCTTGATTTGATAAGCAGCAGTTGCCTGTGGAACTTGCTCTGCAGCCACTAAAATCAACAAATATTCATTGGCGCTTTGCGCTGGGAATGACGTACTTAAGCTAAATTTTATCACTGGATTTTATGCCTATCTAAATGTGCAAACTATGCAACCATTGAAACATTTTTATGCGTCGAGTTTCAATGTATAACAAGGTGATAGGTTTTATATTTTCAACATTCAGGTAAACTAACGCGAATTGGATTCCCTCACATTTTGGAAGAAATAATTTGATTATTCGGCGTTATTTGGTCAAGCAAGTTGTGTCGACATCCTTGGTTGTGATTGCCTTACTGACCTTGATCATGATGGGTGGTCGACTGATCAAGTATTTTGGCGTAGCTGCGCAAGGGCGTTTGGATGCGAGTATTTTATTCAGCATCATTGGCTATCGCTTGCCTGAATTTTTGACGCTGATTTTACCTTTAGGTTTCTTTATTGGTCTGATGCTGGTCTTTGGTCGTTTATATGTCGATCATGAAATGGCGGTACTCAACAGTAGTGGTGTGAGTCGACATCAGCTGGCACGTTTATTGGTACCTATGACGTTGGTGTTTCTGATTGTGCAAGGCTTTTTGATGCTGTGGGCATCGCCTTGGGGGATTCGTCAGTTTGAAGCACTGACCACCAGTCAGGCGGTACGTACAGGCTTTGACTTGGTGCGGCCCAAAGAATTTATATCTTCGGGGCCATACACCATTTATGCAGGCGATTTATCTGAAGACCGTAAAAACCTTAAAGATATTTTCTTCTATCAACGGGCTGAAAAAGCAGGCCGCCCAGATGTGATGATTTTGGCCAAAGAGGCTACGCGGGTGGAACTGGAAAATGACCCTGCCAATGTGGTGGATTTAGTTGAAGGCCGCCGTTATGAAATATTCCCTGGCACAGCCAAATATTCACAGGCAGAATTCCAAAGCTATCGTTTACGTTTGGAAAATGACAAAGAAGCCAAATTTGAAAGTGCTGAAGTCGAAGCTTTAACCACGTCACAACTCTGGAAAAACCGTGAAGACCCTGTGGTGGCCAGTGAGCTAGGCTGGCGTATTTTTGTGCCGTTTGCAATTGTGGTGGCGCTGTTTTTAGCAGTGGCATTATCAGAAGTTAGTCCACGGCAGGGACGTTATTTAAAACTGTTTCCAGCTTTGTTAATTTTTGCCAGTTTGATTGTGGCACTGATGGCAGTTAAAACCCGTGTTAGCAAGGAAGAGATGGGCATGATTGCCTATCCACTGGTGTTGTTGGCGTATACCATTGCCGCAGCCTTGTTCTCGCGTAAACAAAAACTGGCACCTAAAATTAAGCAGCAAATTCAGCGAGTGAGGTCTTAAGATGTTGGCACGTCGTATAGTTGCAAAACACGTTACCAAGACCACGGCATTGGCTATGTTTGGTGCCACCGCAATTCTGTCAGGTTTACAGGTGTTGTTTACCTATTTGGGAGAGTTGGGTTCACTCAAAGAAGGCTATGGCGCATGGCAGGCACTGCTGTATGTGTTGTGGGGTGCACCAACCTATCTTTATGAAATTTTACCTATTTCTGCCTTAATTGGTGCAGTTTTAGGTTTGGGTACTTTGGCATCCAACAGTGAATTGATTGTGATGCGCTCTGCGGGAATTAGTCTGTGGCGTATTGTGGGATGGGTCATTCGTTCCGCTTTGGTGTTGATCGTTCTGTCGTTTGTACTCAGTGAGTGGGTGATACCGTATACCAACGAACAGGCCAAAAGTGTTAAAAGTCACCGCAGCGTAGCGGAGTTGGGCGAAGTTCGTGGCTATTGGTCACGTGAAGGCAATCGTTTTATTTATATTGACTATGCCAATGCCCAAGGTCAGCTAAAAAATGTGCAGGTGGTCGATTTTGATGACAACTATCGTTTACGTGGCACGCTGTCTGCCGAACAAGGGCAGTTTGTAAAAGATGGTAGTTGGTTGCTGAATCAAACTGAACAGATGGATATTTTGCAGGCAGGTAACGCGACCTTGGCCAAAAATAGCCAACAAGCATTGGCTTTGGCTTTGCAGCCGAAATATGTACACATGGTCACCATCGACCCTGAAGATTTATCACCTAGCCAGTTGGTGAGTTTCATGAGTTATATGCATGAATACAGCCAAGTGCCAAAAACTTACCAATTGGCCTTTTGGCAAAAACTTGGTGCGCCATTTGCCCTAATTGCCTTGGTGGTGATTGCCTGTTCCTTTATTTTTGGGCCGTTACGTCAGCAATCTATGGGTTTTCGTTTGGTGATTGCCTTATTTGTGGGTTTAACCTTCTTTTATTTGCAGGATTTCTTGGGCTATGCAAGCTTGGTTTATGCACCATCGCCTGCGTGGTTCGTATTTATTCCTATTGTTCTGATGTTTGTCATCGGCGGCTATTTATTGCATCGTGCACGCTAAGTGCGCACCGATGCTGCTGCATTTCTGTTTGATTGGCTAAACCTATCTGAATCAGTGGTGGAAACCATCTTCTGAACATAGAGTCTTGACGCAAAATTCGTTAAGATAGCATGATTAATTTGTAGACGAAAAAGAGTATTGATTATGGCGGATGCAACTGCTGGCAAAATCCCTCACGTATTGGTGATTATGGATGGTGTGGGTCATCGCGAAGCGGTCGAAGACAACGCGTTTTTAGCAGCGAAACGACCAAATTTGACTGCTATGCAGGAAAAGCATCCGCATGGTTTGATCTCTGGTTCTGGTGAAGATGTTGGCCTGCCAGATGGTCAAATGGGCAACTCTGAAGTGGGTCACATGAACTTGGGCGCAGGGCGCGTGTTATACCAAGACTTTACCCGTATTACCAAAGACATCCGCACAGGTGCTTTTTTTGAGCATGAGGTGTTGGTGGATGCTGTAGAAAAAGCCAAAGCTGCTAACGGTGCAGTGCACATTTTGGGTTTATTGTCTGAAGGTGGTGTGCATTCGCATGAAGATCACATTGTGGCGATGGCAGAATTGGCACTTAAACGTGGTGCAAAAGTGTATCTACATGCCTTTTTAGATGGTCGTGATACACCACCCAAAAGCGCACAGCCTTCTTTAGAAAAACTGGATGCATTATTTGCACAATATCCAGGTCAGGGGCGTATTGCTAGCTTAATTGGCCGTTACTTTGCAATGGATCGTGACAACCGTTGGGATCGTGTAGAACAAGCCTATCGTCTACTCACTGAAGGTGAGGCAGTGCGTACTGCTGCAACTGCGGTAGAGGGCTTGGCAGCGGCTTATGCAGCAGATGAAAGCGATGAGTTTGTTAAAGCCACTCGTATTGGTGAAATTGCCCAGATTCAAGATGGCGACAGCGTGGTATTCATGAACTTCCGTGCTGACCGCGCGCGTGAATTAACCAAAGCCTTTGTGGAACAGGACTTTGCTGGCTTTGAGCGAAAAGTTGTGCCGCAATTGTCTAGATTTGTGATGTTGACCCGTTATCAAGCCAGTATTGCTGCGCCTGTGGCGTATATGCCAGAAGATTTGAAAAACTCAATTGGTGAGTACTTATCAGACTTAGGTAAAACCCAGTTGCGTATTGCCGAAACTGAAAAATATGCACACGTGACCTTCTTCTTTAGTGGTGGCCGTGAAGATGAATATCCGGGTGAAAAACGCATCCTGATTCCATCACCAAATGTGGCAACTTATGACTTAAAACCAGAAATGAGTGCTTATGAAGTGACCGATGAACTGGTTGCTGCAATCAATTCAGGTGAGTATGACTTGTTGGTGGTGAACTATGCCAATGGCGATATGGTCGGTCATACTGGTGTTTTTGATGCTGCAGTGAAAGCGGTTGAAGCGGTCGATACCTGCTTGGGTCGCGTCTATGAAGCGGTGATGGCGAAACAGGGTCACATGATTATTACTGCTGACCATGGTAACGTTGAACAAATGCAAGACTATGACAGTGGTCAGGTACACACGCAACATACGACTGAATTGGTGCCATTCATTTATGTAGGCCCAACACAGGCGACTATTGCAGAAGGTGGTGTGTTGGCAGACGTTGCGCCAACTTTACTGAATTTGATGCAATTGCCTGTCCCTGCAGACATGCAAGGTCGTAACTTAATTTGCCTACAGGCATAACCTCAGACTGGTGATGGAATGACGGCTCACAAAATTTATGCATTGGCATTAACGACATTGCTGTTGTGGGTTGGTCATTCCCAGACTTGGGCTGCACCTGATGAGTTAGAGCTGGATGGGCCAACACAGGCACAGGATTATGTAGATGTGCCTGTCGAGGCGATTCAGGAGTTTGTACAAATTTATGGCATAGTCAAAGACAACTACGTGACTGAAAAAAGTGACGATGCCTTATTTCAGCAAGCCATTCGTGGCTTGGTGAGCGGTTTAGACCGCTATTCGCGTTATTTAACTGCAGAAGAATATAAACAGCTTCTACAATATACCGAAGGCGATTTGGCTTCGGTCGATTTTAATTTACGTTATGAAATGGCCCAGCAGCAGTGGGTAATTCAGAACTTAAATACCGATGCAGACTCTGCCAAACAAGGACTGCGTAATGGTGATAGCCTGTTCAAAATTGATGATCAGGAATTAAGAAAACTCACTGCAGAGCAGGTCAATAACTTGCTCACAGGTTCAGTAGGTTCGACTTTAAGTGTACAGCGTGCGGCCAATCAGCCCTCTATGTTATTGGTGCGCAACAAAAAAGTGGAAACTGATATTCAGGCACAAATGCTTCCGAATCAGGTCTTGTTGCTTAAGGTCCGCGTGTTTCAGCAAGATACTGCTAATGAAATCAAACGCTTAATTGAAGAACGTAGTACACCACGTTTAAGAGCTGTATTGATTGACTTGCGTAATAACCCAGGGGGCTTGTTGTCTGCTGCAGTAGAATCTGCCGATTTATTTCTAAATCAGGGTGTGATTGTATCGACCAAAAGTCGTTCTGAGGGCGATCAGCAATTTCAGGCATTACCAAGTTTTGAATTTCAAAATTTAAAAGTAGGGGTACTGATTAATCAGCGTTCGGCTTCGGCCGCAGAGGTTTTTACGGCTGCTTTGAAAGATCACGCACGGGCTTGGGTCATGGGTGAAAAAAGCTATGGCAAAGGTGTGGTACAGAAGCTGTTTCCCCTCAGCGATGGTTCGGCCTTGCAAATGACAGTTTCGCATTACTACACCCCACGTGATCAAATGATTGAAGGCGTAGGGATTCAGCCGAATCAGCAATATATCCAGACTGCAGAGATGAAAGAGGATGCGTATTTAGAGCATGTGGCGAACTTGTTGCTCAGTCGCCGTTAATACATCTCTGGCCACTCACAACTTACACCGCATACAGTTTGAAGATGAATAGTGCTTATTCATCTTCAGTATCGAGCCCAAATTTTTTCAAACGATAACGTAAAGAACGGAAAGACATCCCTAGTTTTTTTGCGGCCAAAGTGCGGTTCCAGTGGGTTAGATTCAGGGCATTCAGTAAAATATCTTTTTCCATTTTTTCTAAATAAGCTTCTAAACCTTCTTCTGGCAGTTTACGTCCTGTTGGCATCGCATCTGACATGAGTGTGTTATTTGTGTCTGAGGATGACGGAGTCTCAGTGCTAGTTTCCATACTAAACTGTCGTAATGGCGCAGTTTGCAGGTGTTGTAGATCAATGACGGCATCTTCACTCAGGGTCATGGCGCGTTCAATAATATTGCGTAATTCACGCACGTTGCCAGGATAGTATTGTTCCAGTAAAAATTGCTGGGCCCGTGGGGTGAGCTGTTTAGCAGGAATATCCCATTCTTGTGCGACTTTTTGAATGAAGTGATCTGCTAGTAATAAAATATCTTGTTCACGTTCACGCAGGGCAGGCAAAACCAAATCCATCACATGAATACGGAAAAATAAATCCTGACGGAAACGTCCTTGCTGAACCAAACTTTCTAAGTCTTGATGACTGGCACTGATCACACGAAAATCGACATCAATTTCGGTGTCTGAACCGACAGGACGAATCCGTTTTTCCTGAACCGCACGCAGCAGTTTGACTTGCATACTCAGTGGCAACTCGGCTATTTCATCTAAGAACAAGCTGCCACCATGTGCAGATTGAATCAAACCCTGTTTGTCTTGGGTTGCGCCTGTAAAGCTGCCTTTTTTATGCCCAAACAGCTCGCTTTCCATGAGCTCGGTTGGAATTGCCCCGCAGTTAATTGCAATAAATGGCCCTTCATTGCGGTTACTTAAACGGTGTACCAAATTGGCAACTACTTCTTTACCTGTCCCTGACTCCCCAGTAATAAATACAGGCGCTTGCGAGCGGGCAATTTTTTTGATGGTGCTGCGTAATTGCTGAATAGGCAAAGATTGCCCAATCAACATTTTGTATTCGAGTTGATCTTGGCTGTTTGGTTCGGCTTTATCAAACGGCTTATTTAGCGCTTTTTCAAGGAGTTGCTGCAAATGCATCTGATTAACTGGTTTGCTAACAAAGTCAAATGCACCCGCCTTTAATGCCGCAATTGCAATTTCCATATTGCCATAAGCTGTTAACACGGCTACGGGTAAATTGGGATATTGCTCTGCAATGAATTCCACCAGTTGTATACCATTGCCATCGGGTAGGTTTAAGTCGGTTAAACAAGCATCATAATGATGTTCAGCCAAACGCTGTTTCGCTTGTTCCAGACGGTAGGCCACATGAGTTTGAATGCCCATGCGAGCCAAAGTCATTTGCATAAGAGTACAAAGGTCTTCTTCGTCATCGACCAATAAAACCAAAGGTTGAACAGCGTGCATATTTTCCCCAAAACAACACAAAAACTACATCGTTAAATAAAGACTAAATCGCGGGTGGGCATTGGCATTTAATTCTGAAACATGCCCCTTGTTTTTGTTCTACATAGCTTAGCTTGGCTTGATTGGCTTCGCAAAAACTATGTGATAAATATAATCCTAAACCAGTTCCATTAATTTCGGTACTGAAAAATGGTTGGAACAGATAGCGAATATCCTGACTGGCAACCCCTGAGCCAAAATCCTGTACATCAATGTAAATATGACTTGCTTGATGATATGCATGAATTTCTATGGCTTGCTGATCTGCTGAATTGTGTCGAATGGCATTGCGAATCAGGTTTATTAGCACTTGGCGTAACTGTAATTCATCAAACAGAATACTGATTTGATTTTCAAGTTGCAGCCGAATTTTACTGGCAGCATCGGGTAAATCTTCCCTAATGAGTTGCGGCAAAAATTGGTTTAGCTGAATCACTACAGGTGTGGTTTGTTTGTTTTTCACCATACTTAAGGTGTCGTGAATAATTTTATCAATCCGGGCCGCTTGTTTACTGATCATGCCGGACAACAATTGTTGTTGTGCTGCGTCACTGCCACTGAGGAGCGTATTGGCCTGTACAATGGCAGCCAGTGGATTACGGATTTCGTGGGCAATACTGGCTGATAATTGCCCTAAGGCCGCCAGTTTGAGTTGCTGGACTTGTTGATTTATTTTTTGTCCATCCTGAAGTGCCAATAAGGTTAATGTTTGATGCGGTACTTTGAGTTTTTGCACCTGAATATGCACGTGAAAATTGCTGAGTTGTGATTCAAACTGAAATTTTTCACCATCTTGTAACTGGTCAAATTTGAACAGATCAAATAAATCGGGCTGAATTTTATACAGTGGATAGGTTGAGTGTGCGTATTGTGCAGGAATACCCAATAAATAACAGGCCGCAGGGTTGCTTAAAACCACATGACAATTTTCATCTAGCACCAGATAACCCATTTCCGTTTGTTCTAAAATATACCGATTAATATTTTGTAGGCGGTGCAGTTCTAAAGATTGCGAAAAGTTGAGATTTTCTAACAGCTGAAAGCGTCGTACCGCAATACGGCCACTGCCATAGACCACCCAAAATAAAAATGCCAGCAGGGCACTATGACCAATATTATTCAGTGAAGAAAAGGCCAGTAAGCTGCCAACAAAATGTTGGTAAATCACCATAATCATGGCAATGAGGGTGATGGCTAAGGCTTTACGTTTTTGCAGCAATAACGATGCCGCAAAAATCGTGATCACAAACAATAAACTTAAATAGAGGTTGGGTCCATCGGTTGCAAAAGTCAGGCTACTCAGCGCAATAATATCAACCGCAAAAAATAGAGTCAGTTGTTGGCTGCTTTTGAAGGGAATATATTTATAGCTGATCAGTTGCACACAGCTAAACACAAAATAGCAGACCAGTGTATACAGATATAAACCAGGATGTTGATACTGTGAACCAAGCTGCTGAAAGGTGATTAGGGTAATCAGCAGTAAACAAAAGGCAATTAAAAGCCGATACGCACCATACCACATGCCAAGATGATACTGATTTAACTCAGAATGTTGTTTTAAATCTGGCATAGGGTCATCGTCTTATACACGGATAAAATGCACAACAAGCACACAGTAAAGATTAAGGCTTAATCAATCCATAACGAATCGCAAGGTGCGTGAGTTTGACATCACTATCAATATTTAATTTTTCAAAAATACGGTAGCGGTAGGTATTCACCGTTTTTACACTGACAAAGAGTTTATCGGCAATTTCCTGTGCGCTGATACAGTTCACCACCATCATTGCCACTTGCATTTCACGTTCTGACAGACTATCAAAAGGCGATTGTTGCGTGTCAGATAAGTATGAACTGGCCAGTTGCTCGGCAATATCAGCACTGAAGTATTTGCCGCCCTGCATGACTTTTTTGATGGCACGTACCATTTCACTGACAGGTGCACCTTTGGTGATGTAGCCCTTTGCTCCCGCCTTGAGCAGTAAAGAAGGGTAAGGTTCTTCTGCCAAACCACTGACCGCCAAAACTTTAGTGTCGGGTGCAGTCTGCAACAAGCGACGCGTGGTTTCTACACCACCAATGCCAGGCATGTTTACATCTAATAACACCACATTGGGATGATGTTGACGTACTAAGGTAATCGCTTCTTCACCTGATTCAGCCTGTCCAATCACCTGTACATCGGCATGGTCTTCGAGCATACGGCAAATCCCAGTACGTACCAATTCATGATCGTCCACTACTAAAACTGTGATCACCTACACTCTCCCTTTGAAAAAATCATCTTTTTTGTTACATAAAGCAAAATTAGCTTGCAATGAAACGACAAAATTAGCAATGCTATTCTTAATCCAGAATGAAAAGTTCTGCACAATATCCTGGCAAAAACTATTCATTGTTGTATTTTTTTTAATGTAAGGCATATTTGAGGTAATACGCAAATGTATCTTACCTCCCTGAGTTGAGTAAGCAGTCGTGAAAAATTCTAAGAAGTCGTTAATGCATGTGCTGATCGCATCTATGATGCTCAGCCTAAGTTCTGTCAGTTTTGCTGAACTTGTCATCAATCCTTCCTCTGGGAGCGACGGTCAGGCGACATTAAGTTGGTCTTCAGAGCAAGCCGATCAATTCTTAAATGGTGATCTGGCAAGTAGCAATGCGAGCGCTCAGGCTACACCAGACACTTATGTTGCAGAGCCTACACCGCCAGGTTCAACCAAAATTACCACAACTGTACGTAGCAGCAATGGTGTTGCACCCGCGTCTACTACGCCAAAAACTGTCCGTATTTTAGATACTTCTGCTTATAGCAGCCAGCCTTCTGTTAATGCTCGCGCAGCTTTAGTGATGGATGCGCAAACTGGTGAAGTACTGTACAGCAAAAACACAAACGTAGCATTGCCAATTGCTTCAGTGACTAAAGTAATGACTGCAGTGGTCACCTCAGATGCCCGTTTGAATATGTCTGAACAAATTACCTTACAATCAATAGACTTTGCAGGTGCTGCAGGCAAAAACTCAAGTTCGACTTTACGTGTGGGTGACAAGCTCAACCGTGCCGAAGCATTATTATTTGCTTTAATGAAATCGGAAAATCCAGCAGCAGCAGCCTTAGCGCGTACCTACCCAGGGGGCAAAAGTGCCTTTGTTGCAGCCATGAATGCAAAAGCACGTGAATTGGGCATGAATGCTACCCGCTTTACCGAAGCTACAGGTCTAGACCCGCGTAACGTTTCTTCTGCACGTGATTTGGGAATTTTGGTGAGTACTGCCTCGCAATATGGTTTGATTCGTCAATTCTCAACGACGCCAACGTATGACTTTAACTTAGGTTATCGAGTCTTGAAATCTAATAATACCAATGCGTTAGTGCGTAATGGTGGCTGGAATATCAATCTGTCTAAAACAGGATATATCAATGAGGCAGGGCGTTGTGTGGTGATGCACACCACTTTAAATAACCGTCCTGCAGTGGTGGTACTTTTAGGTGCAGACACCTCACAAGCACGTACCAATGATGCAACCCGTTTAATGAGCTGGGCAAGTCAGTTGCCAAAACGTATTTAAGCGAGCATTCAGCTTTAATGGTGTGATTCTCACGATTAAGGCTGAAAAATCTGAACAGAAATATAGACAAGAAAAAACCCTGCCAAAGCAGGGTTTTTTAATGACACTTCAAATTTTACATATTTGAAAGAATCGAGTCTTTTACTTGTTGCATGGTGGCATCAATTGACAACATAACAGCATCTGCACATTGTTTCATGGCTGTGTCAGGGTCTTTTAGACCGTTACCTGTTACGGTACATACAATCACAGAACCTTCTTTGATTTTACCCGCTTTGATGTCGCGCATTGCACCACCAATAGACGCAGCAGATGCAGGCTCAACAAATACGCCTTCATACATAGACAGCATACGTTGTGCTTCTAAAATTTCGGCATCGGTCAATTCATCAAACCAACCTTCTGAATCACGTACCACTGCTTTAGCATGGTTCCAGCTTTGTGGGTTACCAATACGGATTGCAGTTGCAACAGTTTCTGGGTTTTCAACAGGCGCACCACGTAAGAATGGCGCAGCACCAGACGCTTGATAACCGACCATGATTGGACGGTCTTCAGGGTTTGGGCCTGTGAATTTGTCAGTAGCTGCGTCATATACCACCTGCTCGAATTGATCTGCAGGTTGGTTGGCAACTGCTTCGGTATATCCCATCCAGTGAGCAGTGATGTTACCTGCGTTACCTACTGGTAAGCAGTGGTAATCTGGAGCACGACCTAATTCATCTACAATTTCATAAGCGATGGTCTTTTGACCTTGTAGGCGGTAAGGGTTGATTGAGTTCACAATCGTTACAGGTGCTTGGTCAGCCACTTCTTTAACGAGGCGCATACCATCGTCAAAGTTACCACGAATTTGCATGGTGATTGCACCGTACATCATCGCTTGTGCCATTTTGCCCATGGCAATTTTGCCTTCTGGAATTAAAACGAATGCTTTAATGCCAGCACGGGCAGCATAAGCTGCAGCCGCAGCAGAAGTGTTACCTGTAGATGCACAGATAATGGCTTTTGAACCTTCTTCAACCGCTTTGGTCACTGCCATGGTCATACCACGGTCTTTAAATGAACCTGTCGGGTTTAAGCCTTCATACTTCACATAAATTTCAACATCTTTACCAATAATGCGTGGAATATTCTCAAGCTTAATGAGCGGCGTGTTACCTTCGCCTAGAGAGATTGCACGTGTAGTTGCAGACACTGGTAAACGGTCACGATAACGGTCAACTAAACCAGTATAACGATTGGCATTCGACATGATGATGTTCCAATTGTGTGTAGAGCTTGGCAAGGGGAAATATTCCCCTCCACCCGATTAGTTATCAAGCGATTCTAAACGAATTCGTACAATTTCGCCATGAATGGTTGGCAATGCTTGAATTTGTTGTAACGCTTCATCCATTTTTGATTCCTGAACTGGGTCAGTCAGAATCACGATAGGAATAAGGTCTTTTAAGCGTGATTGTTGCATGATGGCATCAATACTGATGCCTGCACGGCTTAAGATGGTGGTTACATCGGCAAGAACACCAGTTTGGTCTTCAGCATTAATACGGATGTAGTAGCCAGTGGTCATTTCTTCACGGCTTAGAATTGGCAAGTCGGTTAATGCTTCAAATGCCAATTGTGGAATCGTACCTGCACCATCTTCGGTATATGAAATATCACGGACAATGTCGACAACATCGGCAACCACAGCAGACGCTGTTGGGCCTGCACCTGCACCCGCACCATAATATAAAGTTGGGCCAACAGCATTGGCTTGTACCAAGACTGCATTTTTTACGCCGTTGACGTTGGCAATCAATTCTTCTTCAGGAATTAAAGTTGGGTGGACGCGAAGTTCAATCCCTTTGTCGGTACGACGTGCAATCCCTAAGTGTTTGATGCGGAAGCCTAGTTCTTCTGCATATTTCACATCTTGCGCTGTGACTTTGCCAATACCTTCGGTAAAGACTTTGTCAAACTGTAGTGGAATACCAAAAGCACATGAAGCCAAAATGGTCAGTTTGTGTGCAGCATCAATACCTTCAACGTCAAAGGTTGGATCGGCTTCGGCATAACCTAATTCTTGCGCTTCTTTCAGGACATCTTCAAAGGTACGGCCTTTTTCACGCATTTCACTTAAAATAAAGTTGCCAGTACCGTTAATGATGCCTGCTAGCCATTCAATTTTGTTGGCAGCCAAACCTTCACGAATTACTTTAATAATTGGAATACCGCCTGCAACTGCTGCTTCATAGGCAATTTGTACAGCATTGTCTTCTGCTGCTTTAAATAGCTCATTGCCATGTTCTGCAAGCAGGGCTTTGTTGGCAGTCACGACTTGTTTGCCGTGTTTCATCGCTTCCATGATGACTTCATACGCAGGGTGAATACCGCCCATGACTTCAACCACGACGTCTACATCGGGTTGACGTACGATGTCCATCAAGTCATCACTTTGCTTGACAGATTCTGGCAAGTTGAGGTCTGGACGCGGACGACGTGTTCCCACATAGGTGATTTCAATTTCACGACCGGTGCGACGTCTAATCTCAGCAGCATTTTCTTTTAATAGTTTAAGGGCACCACCACCCACAGTACCAAGACCGAGGATTGCCAGACGAACTGGTTTCACGTCACACTCCATATTAATCAACTTTAAGCGAGTTTAGATCATAGCTAAAAAAACGCGCTGACTCTAGGGCAGATCTCACTTATCTTTTGTATATAAAAAAAAGTAAAATCACAGATAAAAATTCGTTATTTATATTGGCTCTATGGACGCTTCATCTTAGTTTATGACCAAGATGAAACATCCCAAAAACTGCGTATTTTTAGTTTTCTAAACGCTTCACCAATTCTGAAGTAGACAAATAGCCACCCAAATAAACGCCTTCAGCATTATAAATTGCGGGCGTGCCATTTACGCCCATATTTAAACCCAGTTGATATTGAGCACGAACTGGGTTTTTACAGTTGGCAGGGGCAATTGCTGCACCATTCATAACCGCATTAAAGGCTGCATGGCGGTCTTCACTACACCAGATCGCTTCCATGTTTGGCATGTGCTGTTCGCCACGTGGCCAAGCAATGTAACGGACTTCAATCCCTTTGCCGTTCATTTCATCCATTTGTTCATGTAGACGATGGCAATATGGGCAGCTGACATCGGTAAAGACATAAATTACATGTTTGGTTTTGCCTTTGGCAGGGAAGACCAGTAAATCTTCCTGCTTTAATTCAGCAAAGATTTTTTTGTTCACGCCTGCTTGCAGGTTTTCACTGACGTTGTGCAGTTCTTTGTCGCCTAAACGAATTACGTCACCTTGAATAATATATTTGCCGTCACTGGTGGCATAGACTGAAGACATGCCTTCTAGGCTGACCCAAAATAGGTTGGGTACTTCAGTGGCTTTAATATCGGTAATTTTGGCACTGATGCCTGCAGTTTTAAAATGTTGCTGCAAGGTCGTGCTTAGACGTTGTTGTGCATTGCGTTCAATTAGAGTCGATGCTTCACCTGTAGCGGGAGCACTTGCGGTGAGCGTAGTTTGCTTTTTGTCTTCGTTATTGGCATTTGAGCAAGCGGTGATTGCAAAAGCACTGGCAAGTGAGCAGGCAATCAAAAGTGTTGAGCGGGTAAATGTCATAAACAACCCTTTCTTGTTGGCGTAAAAAATAGAGCGTTAGCATAACAAAAAATAGTCGTGATCGTTAAACTTCTGCGTCGTTTTTGATTTTAAGCCCGTGGATGGTGCTGGGCATGTAGTTGCTGCATACGGACTTGTGCCACATGTGTATAAATTTGTGTGGTAGATAAATCACTGTGTCCGAGCAGCATTTGTACCACACGTAAATCTGCACCATGATTCAGCAAATGGGTGGCAAATGCATGTCTTAAGGTGTGTGGCGATAACTCGGCCTGAATGCCTGCTTGCAGGGCATAGCGTTTAATGGCGTACCAGAAGTTCTGGCGACTCATAATGCCGCCATGCTGCGTTAAAAATAGATAATCTGTGGCGGTTTTATACAGTTGTGGGCGCGATTCTGTTAAATATTGCTCGATCCATTCACATGCGACTTGCCCCATGGGTACTAAGCGTTCTTTATTGCCTTTTCCCACAATGCGTAAATAACCTTGTTTGAGGTTAATCAAGTCTAGACGCAAGTTGAGTAATTCAGTGACACGTAAACCGCAGGCATACAGGACTTCCAGCATGGCACGATCTCGTAAGCCCAAGGCCGTCTGAATATTCGGTGCTTGAATCAATGCATCGACATCGGCTTCGGACAAGTCTTTGGGTAGAGCACGACCTAACTTAGGTGTTTTATGTGCTGCAACAGGGTTGTCGGAACGTAGTTTGTGTTCTCTTAAAAATTTGTAAAAAGAGCGCAGGGCAGAAAGACAGCGTGCTATCGAGCGTGGACTTTTCTGTTGTTTGGTCAGCGCAATCAACACATCAGAAATATCATCATGTTGCCAGTCTGGCATGGGTTTACTGACATATTCGCTGCACTGAATTAAATCGGATAAATAGGCATTACGTGTATGTGGGCTCACACTTTGTGCAATTAAATCATTGCGATAGCCTTCCAAAAAACTCAGGGATTCTGGAATTTGAATTGCAGCAGGAATACGCGGTTTTTTGTTCAGCATAGTGATCACATGAAAAATCCCAATGTTGATTGGGGAAATCGATAATAAGCATAGTTATTTCCTACTCTAATCCAATTCAGTAAGCCTGTCGATGTGATATAAAACCATTAAATGTAAGTTGACCTTATTTGTTAATTATTCTCATTTGCGTATATAATGGGCAAAATAGTATAGGAATTTCACGGTGCGTTTGTCAGAACTCAAAGCAAAACAAACAGCCATCATTCGTCAGGTACTTCGGACTGCCGATGGTGGAACATCCCTAAATGATTTGGTTGCGAATCGCTTAGAAACGTTGGGCTTTGTGCCTGGAACGCCTGTGCAGGTGATTACCAAAGGTATTTTTGGTGGAGATCCGATCTTAATTCAGGTGGGATTTACCCGTTTTGCCTTGCGCAAAGTGGAAGCTGATCGCGTTGAAATTGAACAGGGAGTAACTGCATGAGTGATCCCTTACGTATCGCACTTGTAGGGAATCCAAACTGCGGTAAAACTTCTTTATTTAACCATTTGACAGGGACGCGTCAGAAAGTTGCAAACTATGCGGGTGTTACCGTAGAGCGCAAAGTGGGTCAGTTCAACTTGCCTTCGGGGCAGGCGGTACGTGTACTGGATTTACCAGGTACATACAGCCTAGAAGCCACCAGCCCAGATGAAGCCATTACCCGTGATGTAGTGCAGGGCAAAATTGCTGAAGAAGGTCAGCAAGATGCATTTTTGTGTGTGGTCGATGCGACCAACCTGAAACTGCATCTAGGTTTAGTACTTGAAATGATTGAGTTGGGACGTCCAATTTTATTGGTGCTCAACATGATGGATGAAGCACGCCGCCGCGGAATGCAAATTAATACGCAAAAGCTATCTGAGCGTTTGGGTGTGCCTGTGGTGGAAACCGTTGCGGTGCGTGATTCAGGTATTCAAAATTTAATGAATGCGTTGGATTTGGGTAAGTTTTCGGTACCACAGACTGAATTGACAGGCTTAAAAGGCAGCCAGCACCAACGTATTCAAACCATTTTGCATGATGTGGTGCAGTTTGTAGATGAAGAAGACAAACGCTCTGACTTTCTAGATAAAATTTTTCTGCATCCTGTGTTTGGCTTGGTAAGCCTTGCCGTGATGATGTTCATTGTATTCCAAGCTGTTTTTGCTTGGGCTGCACCATTTATGGATGGTATTGAAAGCTTCTTTGGCTGGTTAGGCGAGGTGCTTGGGGAAAATATCTCACATCCTTTGCTGAACAGCTTAATTGTAGATGGCATTATCGCAGGTGCAGGCGGTGTGGTAGTGTTCTTGCCACAAATTCTAATTTTGTTCCTGTTTATTCTGATTTTAGAAGAATCGGGCTATTTGCCCCGCGCTGCATTCCTACTAGATAAGCTGATGTTTAGTGCAGGCTTGAGTGGTCGTGCCTTTATTCCTTTGTTGTCCAGTTTTGCCTGTGCAGTTCCAGGGATTATGGCCACCCGCAGCATTGCTGATCCACGTGATCGTTTAACCACGATCATGGTTGCGCCATTGATGACTTGTTCCGCACGTTTGCCAGTATATGCCTTATTGATTGCGGCGTTCATTCCAAATCAAACCGTTTGGGGCATGTTTAATTTACAAGGTTTGGTGTTATTCGGTCTTTATATGGCGGGTATTTTAAGTGCCTTGGGCGTATCGTTTGTGCTCAAATTTTTGCAAAAAGACAAATCTGAACACGTGTTGTTAATGGAATTGCCAAGCTACCGTTTTCCAGACCTAAAAAGTGTGTGGATTGGTTTGCTAGATCGCGCCAAAATTTTCTTAAAGCGTGTCGGTGGCATTATTTTTGCGCTGTCTATTTTGCTATGGTTTTTGTGTACCTTCCCACAACCGCCAGAAGGCGCGACCATGCCTGCGATTGATTACAGCTTTGCAGGGATGTTGGGGCATGTGTTACAGCCAATTTTTGCACCCATTGGTTTTAACTGGCAGATTGTAATTGCTTTGATTCCTGCCATGGCAGCACGTGAAGTAGCCGTGGCAGCATTGGGTACAGTCTACGCCTTGTCTGCAGTTGATGAAGATGCCATGTCCGAAGGTTTGGCTGCTTTAATTAGTGGCGGTGGTGAGCTTGGTTGGTCATTGGCGACAGGTTTGTCATTGTTGGTGTGGTTTATTTATGCACCGCATTGTTTGGCGACTTTGGCTACTGTAAAGCGTGAAACAGGTTCATGGCGTACAGTCAGTTTTATGACGGTGTATTTATTTGGTTTGGCCTACTTTATGTCATTCCTGACTTATCAAACAGCCTCATATTTATTGGGTTAAGGCTATTTTAGGTTTCACAGGAGAAGACGAACATGATTGAAATTCTGATTGTTGCTGCACTGGTACTGTGGAGTGCGGTAGTGGTTTTTAAAAAAGTCTTTCCCAAGGCTTCTAGCGCAGTTTTTCTAAAACTGTCCAATTCCTGCGCAGAAAAAGGTTGGCATGGTTTGGCAAAGTGGTTGAAGCCTGCGGCAGTGGCAGGTTGTGGTGGCAGTTGTGGATGTGACAGCAAAGATCAACCCACCGAAAAGAAAGTTGAAGTCCAAGCAGTGAAATGGAAATAGCCACATCTGTCCAACTTTACTGAGATGTTTTAAAAAACCGTCAGCGATCTGACGGTTTTTTTACGCACTGACACAAAAAATTTGCAGAAACTGCAAACAGAAAAAGCATTCAAAACAGCAAAGTGCTACCATTTTGTCAGTTTCAAAATTACCGCACAAAATGGGGCAAAAATGTTAATACAACGTGGTGGATTAAAAGTCGTTGCAGGGCTTGGTATTTCGGGTGTTGCAGCCGTTAATTTCTTACATCATCAGGGTTACCGCGTTGCTGTGACAGACTCTCGCCCCACACCTCCAGGACATGATCAAATTCCAGCCGAGGTTGAAACTCGTTTTGGGGAGTTTGATCAGGATTTATTGCTGTCTGCAGAAGAAATTGTGATTAGCCCTGGATTAGACCCAAAATTACCTGAAATTCAGGCTGCCATGGCGCAGGGTATTCCTGTGGTGAGTGAAATTCAAATATTACGTCGTGCAACCGACAAACCTATTGTGGCTATTACTGGTTCAAATGCGAAAAGTACCGTGACCACGTTAATTGGTTTAATGGCAGAGCAGGCGGGTAAAAAGGTAGCTGTGGGTGGTAATTTAGGCCGTCCTGCGTTGGATTTGATTAAAGATGATCCTGAGCTGTATATATTGGAACTCTCCAGTTTTCAGCTAGAAACCACATCGAATTTAAATGCAGAAGTGGCGGTGGTGCTGAATATGAGTGAAGATCACTTAGACCGCCATGGCGATATGCTGGGTTATCACACTGCCAAACATCGTATTTTCCAAGGTGTCAAAAAAGTGGTGTTTAACCGTGATGATGCCTTGAGCCGTCCGTTAGTACCCGATCAAACCCCAATGCAAAGTTTTGGCTTAAATGCGCCTGACCTAAACCAATTCGGTTTATTAAAAGATGATGATGGCAGCATGTGGCTAGCACGTGGGCGTGAGCGTTTATTGAAAAGTACCGAAATGTATATTCAAGGTACGCATAACATTGCCAATGCCTTGGCTTGTTTGGCTTTGGGTGAAGCGATTGGTTTACCTATGGCAAGCATGTTGGAAACGCTGAAAACTTTTAAAGGTTTGGAACACCGCTGTGAATTTGTCAAAACCTTGCATGAGGTGCGTTATTATAATGATTCTAAAGGCACCAATATTGGTGCGACTTTGGCGGCTTTGGATGGCTTGGGTGCTGCAATTCAGGCTCAAGGTGGGCAAGTCGCCATTATTTTAGGTGGGCAAGGCAAAGGGCAGGACTTTACTGCGCTGCGTGCTTCCTTGCAGCAATATGCCAAACTCGCGGTGTTGATTGGTGAGGATGCACCGCAAATTGAAGCTGTAATTGCGGGTACGACCACACTTTTGCGTGCAGAGACCTTACAACAGGCAGTCGAAATTTGCCAACAACATACACAAGCGCATGATGTGGTGCTATTGTCACCTGCATGTGCAAGTTTTGATATGTTCTCGGGCTATCCAGAACGTGGTCACAAGTTCGTTGCTTATGTTAACGCGCTGGTATAACAACAATAAGGGATGAGATATGGCTGGCTTGGCTCAGACAACAATCAATAAACTCAATCAGGTCTATGACCGTTGGCTGCCAAAACTGCCTGCGGAAATAAATGTGCGTAATGTGCTGATTTTTAGTGTATTGGCATTGTTATGTATTGGCTCGATTATGGTGGCATCGGCGTCGATGCCCTATGCAGAGCGTATGCATGAAAATGCTTTTCACTATGTTTTCCGCCATGGTATTTCGATTGTGGTGGCCTTGGTTGCTGCTTTTGTTGTGTATAAAGTGCCGCTGAATACATGGTTTAACAATACCTTTTTTCTGTGGATTGTCACCATTGCCTTATTGATTGCAGTTTTGGTGGTTGGTACTGAGGTTAATGGCTCTAAACGCTGGATTCGGGTTGCAGGATTTACCTTACAAGCCTCTGAAGTCGCCAAAGTCATGATGGCCATATTTACTGCAGATTATGTGGTGCGACGTGCCGAAGAAGTGCGTAACAATATTAAAGGCTTGGTACGTCTTGCGGTGATTATGGCCGTGACCGTTGGTTTGGTGATTGCAGAGCCAGACTTAGGGGCTACTGTGGTGATTGCCTTGACCATGCTGGGCGTCTTCTTTTTGGCAGGTGCACCGTTAATTCAGTTCGGGATTGCCTTCGGGGCAATTATTGCCGCCTTTGTGTTTTTAGTGGTGTTCGAGCCGTATCGCTTTGAACGCTTAATGTCGTTCTCAAACCCGTGGAATGACCCTTTGGGTGTTGGCTATCAGTTATCTAACGCTTTAATGGCATTTGGTCGTGGTGAGTGGGTTGGTGTAGGTTTAGGGCACAGTATTCAGAAAATGTCCTATTTACCAGAAGCGCACACAGACTTTATGTTGGCTGTGTTGGGTGAAGAGTTCGGCTTTTTGGGTATTTTTGTGGTAATCAGCCTGTCTTTTGCGATGCTGGTTTCTTGTATTAAAATTGGTCATCGTGCCCTAAAAAACCAATATTTACGTGCAGGCTATTTGGCGTATGGAATCAGCATCATCTTCTTGTTGCAGATTATGGTGAATGCGGGCATGAATATGGGCATGTTGCCAACCAAAGGTCTGACGCTACCATTCATTAGTTATGGTGGTTCATCTTTGATTATGTGCGCAGTCATGGTGAGTCTAATTCTGAAAATTGAAGCCTCGACCCATGAAACCAATCCAAGCCGTGAAGAATCTAGTTTCTAGTCTTAAGCTTCTAGATTCATCTCTTTAGCAGAATTCGGCTGAGCATGGTTTAGCACCATGCTCGGCATTTCAGTTCCACAATGTAAACACTTCACCGTAGCATTCTGCTGTTTCGACACAGGAAAAAGCGGAATAAAAAATAAAGAAAAATATTGCCGCCGTTGTCTTAATTCATATCTGCTGTGGGTACGACAAACAGGACAAGTAAACTGATTGCTTTCCACGACTTTGGTTTTCGGCCCTACACCAAAAATAAAAAACATAGATGCTTCTGCCTAAATCTGTGAATGTGACTTTGAGCATAAACGAATCTGGAATTTTATAAGTAGCAACCGTGTAACGTAGTGCCTACAGGAATACGAGATGCATCCCATTGTTGAATGCCTTGCAGCAACATACGTGCTGGCGTGTCTAGGGTGATTGGGGGCTGATTTAGCGCAGTAAACGCAGCCTGTAGCAATTGTGAGGCTTGTGTTAAGTCCAAAGCCTGAGCAAGGTTCTGTTTAGACAGTTTCTGTCCTTGCGCATTCATGGCTAAAGGCAAGTGCATATAATTAAGGCGTGGATAGCCTAACAATTGCCCCAAATAAATTTGTCGTGCGGTGTTGTCCAGCAAATCTGCACCTCGAACCACATGCGTGATGCCTTGCAGATAGTCATCCACCACCACCGCCAATTGATAGTTGATAATGCCATCGCGCCGTTTCAATACAAAATCTCCCAAGTCTTGCGCTAGGTTGGAACATTGTTGACCCTGTAAACGGTCTTGAAAATAGATGTCCTGATCGCTCACTTTAACGCGAATGGCTTGTTCTGCAAAATCTAGCCCTAGATTACGGCAGGTACCTGCATAAATATGATCAGAGCCAAGCATTTTACGGGTGCATTGACAGGCATAGACTAAATCTTGTTGCTGTAACTGTTGTAATACGGCTTCATAAAGCTCAAGACGATCTTTCTGGAAAATAATTTCAGCATCAGGTTTAAATTGAAAAGCATCTATGCAGCGCAAAATATGGC
Source organism: Acinetobacter sp. A1 (assembly GCF_012371315.1). Taxonomy (NCBI): domain Bacteria; kingdom Pseudomonadati; phylum Pseudomonadota; class Gammaproteobacteria; order Moraxellales; family Moraxellaceae; genus Acinetobacter; species Acinetobacter sp. A1. The sequence continues at coordinate 25,383 of NZ_JAAZQY010000011.1, read as the reverse complement.
TTTCACTGCCTGGGTAGATACGAGGAATATCGGTATCTTCAATGCGGACGAGCCATTTGCCGTGCTGAGCTTTGGCATCACAATAACTGGCTACTGCGGTAATGAGTGAGCCAAAATGCAAAGGGCCGGTTGGCGATGGCGCAAACCGACCTGTGTAGCGAGTGAGCGAAACATCGTTTCGCTGCTGCTCAAGCTCCGAACTGTGTTCGGCTAGGTAATTCTCAACAGTCACGATTAACCGTTGTTTTGCTTCTCTTTGATCTCTGCCAAAGTTTTGCAATCAATACATAACGTTGCAGTTGGACGTGCTTCTAAACGACGTAAACCAATTTCGACACCACAAGTTTCACAAAAACCATAGTCATCGTTTTTAATCGCTTCAATAGATTGTTCAATTTTACGAATCAATTTACGTTCGCGGTCACGAGTACGCAACTCAATTGCAAACTCTTCTTCTTGAGTCGCACGGTCGTTTACATCTGGCAAGGCTGTATTTTCGTCTTGCATAGTGTTTAAAGTGCGGTCAACTTCTGACATTAACTCTTCTTTCCACGCCATGAGAATTTGACGGAAATGCTCGAGTTGTCCTTCAGACATGTATTCTTCATTTTTTTTAGGCTGATAAGGTGCAATACCAAATAAGCTAGCTGTAGAACCGCCCTCTAAAGCCTTTGGCTTTGCCTTACGCACGCGTTTTGTAGCTTTTTCTTCTACAAGATCTGTTTGTTCGTCCAAGACTTGATTTTGGTTGTCATTCGCCATGTAGGGCATTCCTCATCATATGCGTACGATTGGTACGCGAAAAATATGGTGATATGCAAGTGTTTTTATCCACTCCCAAAGAACAATATTCGATCTTCGGGGGACGTCATCATATAGACTTTTTTTGATTATGGATAGTCTTTGATGTTTGGATGTGTTATCGCATTTTTCGTTGAAGGCATAAAGTAAAGCAAAAGAAATAAAATGAAAAGTTAATAACCTGAAATTTCAAAATTTATTTGTTGCACGATATGCTCAACCCGATGCACCTGAGTGCTAAAACTGCCATCTGCATTCAAATGTAACACACGGTAACCCGGGGCTTCTGTACCTAAAGCAAAGTGTTGGCTGTGTGGTTTGAACTGCACGCAGGTCGATGGAGTTGAGTAAAACTGAATCCCTTGCCATTCATTGAGCGAGTCCTGATGCACATGACCGCACAGCACCAGTTTGACTTGACTGTGCCGCGCCAACACATCAATTAAATCTTCAGTGTTTTTTAACTTGTGCTGATCAATCCAGTGTGAATGCATATCAAAAGGATGATGATGACAGGCAATGATCACATACTGATGCGCATGTTGTTGCAGAACCTGATCTAATTGTTGTAACTGTGCTGCATCCATCCATCCATCGACACGGTTTTTGACGGCTGTATTCAGCAAGATCACGCACCAGTTACCCAGTTCAATCGCATGGACTTGATTGGATTTTACATAAAAAGGGAAGACCTCGGCATCATCATGATTGCCAGGAATTTGATAATGCGGAATATTTAATGCCTGCATAAATTTTAAATAGCGCTGATATGTCGCAGCGACAGGCACTTGTGCTAAATCGCCAGTATGAAAAATTGCATCGGCCTGCGGGTATTGTTGTGTAATATCCTGCATGACCGCATGAAAACTGTGTTCAGGATTCATGTGCACAAACTCTAAATCATCCTGATCCATGAGATGTGTATCTGAAATTTGTACAATGGTCCAGCGCTCTGGCTGGTGTGTATTTGGGAATAAAGTCATGCCTGACCCCTTAGACATCCTTTACGGTTTTAATCTGTTGTTGTAACCATTGCAATGCCATAATGACAGGTGCGTTCTTTAGCCGACCATTGGTCAGTAAGTCAGGAATGTCCTGATAATCAATAATATGTAATTGGATGTTTTCTCCCTCATCTGGCATTCCAAAAACGCCACCTTCCTGTGGTAGCGTGGTATTCGCACTATATAAGTGGAACAACTCTGCACATGCCCCTGCAGAAGGGTAAAAACTAAATAAATGTTGTAATTGTTGCAGCTCGCAGCCTGACTCTTCTAAGGCTTCACGACGAATGCAGCTTTCAGGCGATTCATTGCCATCCAGTACCCCTGCAATCACTTCCAATTGCCAAGGCGAGTCGCTGTCGTCAATTGCACCAATGCGGAACTGTTCAATCAGTGCAAATTTTTGTTGTGCGGCATCATAAATGAGTACCCCAGCCGCTTCAGGGCGTTGAATAAGTTCACGCTGAAGGACTGGGGTATAGGTGGTTTGATTAAACAAGCGATGGCTCAGGCTGACTTTCTCAACCTGAATAAACCCGCGATACAGGTATTCACGCTGGTGAATCTGTGCATCGTGTTGACCATAAGTTGCTTGTTGAATAATCTTCATAAACTCTCATCAGGATGAGCAAAGCATGATTTCATCCTAACTGAGATTTGATTGAATACAAACGCTTTTTAAACAATTTATAGCTTATGGTACAATTTTTGACCATGTTCCTGATAAGCGGTTTTCATGGCTTTGAGACCTGATTCTACCTCTGCATCTACTTGCTCTGTTTTGTTCGCAGTATTTTGATTTTGTGCATAATCTCTCACATTTTGGGTGATTTTCATGGAGCAGAACTTTGGTCCGCACATTGAACAGAAGTGTGCAGACTTATGCGCTTCTTTTGGCATGGTTTCATCATGCATGCTGCGTGCGGTGTCTGGGTCAAGGCTCAGGTTGAACTGATCTTCCCAGCGGAATTCAAAACGTGCTTTAGACAGCGCATTGTCACGGGCTTGTGCACCTGGGTGACCTTTGGCAAGGTCAGCCGCGTGGGCTGCAATCTTATAGGTGATGATGCCGTCTTTGACGTCTTTTTTGTTTGGTAAGCCCAAATGCTCTTTTGGTGTCACATAGCACAGCATTGCTGTACCGTACCAGCCAATCATCGCTGCACCAATGGCAGAGGTAATGTGGTCGTAGCCTGGAGCAATATCAGTGGTTAATGGGCCAAGTGTATAGAATGGTGCTTCTTTACAGACCTCAAGTTGCAAGTCCATATTTTCTTTGACCATGTGCATTGGCACGTGTCCTGGGCCTTCAATCATCACTTGCACATCATGTTCCCAAGCACGGTGGGTCAATTCGCCCAAAGTACGCAGCTCGCTGAACTGTGCTTCATCGTTGGCATCTTGAATACACCCTGGACGTAAACCATCACCCAAGCTGAACGATACGTCATAAGCCTTCATGATTTCGCAGATTTCATCAAAATGTGTGTACAGGAAGTTTTCTTCGTGGTGTGCCAAACACCACTGTGCCATGATTGAACCACCACGTGACACAATGCCTGTTAAGCGGTTAGCTGTGAGGGGTACATAACGCAATAACACCCCTGCGTGAATGGTGAAGTAATCCACGCCTTGCTCTGCTTGTTCAATCAGGGTGTCTTTAAAAATTTCCCAAGTCAGGTCTTCGGCAATGCCATTTACTTTTTCTAAGGCTTGATAAATAGGAACAGTACCAATTGGCACAGGTGAGTTACGGATAATCCATTCACGGGTTTCATGGATGTTCTTACCTGTCGATAAGTCCATGATGGTGTCTGCACCCCAACGGGTTGCCCAAGTCATTTTTGCGACTTCTTCATCAATACTGGAACCTAGTGCCGAGTTACCAATATTGGCATTGATTTTCACCAAGAAGTTACGGCCAATAATCATCGGTTCACATTCTGGGTGGTTAATGTTGGCAGGGATAATTGCACGGCCTTCAGCCACTTCCTGACGTACAAATTCTGGCGTGATTTCGGTTAGATTTTTAGCCCCGAAGTTTTGACCTGGGTGCTGACGCATATCGACCCCTTCGCGCTGACGCTGGTTTTCACGAATCGCGATATATTCCATTTCTGGGGTGATGATGCCTTGTTTGGCATAGTGCATTTGGGTTACGTTTTTGCCCGCTTTGGCACGACGTGGCTTTTGAATATGCGCAAAACGAATTTCAGCGGTGCGAATGTCACGTAAGCGTTCTTGACCAAATGCAGAGCTCAGAGTTTCTAGTTTTTCGGTGTCTTGGCGTTCTTCAATCCAGCTGTCACGAATATTTGGTAAGCCTTTGTTTAAGTCAATTTCAACATTTGGGTCGGTATATACGCCTGAAGTGTCATACACCATAATAGGTGGATTGTGTTCACCACCCAAACCTGTTGGGGTATCGGTCAATTCAATTTCACGCATTGGCACTTGAATGTCTGGGCGTGAGCCTTGGATATAGACTTTTTTCGATGCAGGTAAAATGCGGGTTAAATCTTTGGCATCTTGCTCGTGTTGAGCAGAAATATCAGCAGGGGACAGATTCGTTAATTGGTTCATTGCAATGATCCTGAAGAATGAAATCAACGAATCAAGCACGACCAAAAACATAGCAAATCAAACTGTTTAAAAAGTTAAAACAGTTTTTAGGCGGGGTGTTTAGGTGGCTTGATTCCTACGCAGGTTTTAACCTGATCAGGTTCAACGGTACTTGGGTTTACATCTTGTGTATTGCTTTAGGCTGAACACAAAATGGACACAATCTCAGCGAGGAATTACTCGCGCTCCGTCAAGCTGTATAAATAGTAGCATGTTGTGACTATAAAAGCAGGGCTCACCGTGCTTTTATTCAGGTGGGGTGTTTGGTAGAAAATTACCTTTAAAGCGGCAGGCAAATGCCATCACTGAAACAGTCACGCTTTGAATTGGTGAGCGTGGTTTTGAGGTTTAAATATTGATTCAGTTGTGCGTGTACCAAAGCTTGCTCGCCATGTTCACGTTTTTGTTGTGCGGTAGGCTGGGCGGAAATTTCATTAAGGCGTTGTTCTGCGCTCATTTGTAAAAAGGCAATAAATTTGCGTGCTTGATTGGCCAAAGTAGATTTTTGCAGTTCAGCCAGTTTTTTAACTTCAAATAATACAGCGGGCTGAATACTGGATTCATCGACATAATCGTATGAAACAGGGCTTTGCGCTGTCCCTTTAAACAACAGTATGGCATAAAGTTCAGCCAGATAACGTGCATCTGCAATAAAGTGACTTTTTGGATAACGTTGTAGATAATCTTCCCAAAACAAAGCACGTTCTGCGATGTCTGTCGCATCGAGCGTCAATCCTGCATCTTGTAAGCTAGACTGCATGTTGTCATTGGCCAGTCTTTCAATGAAAACTTGCTCAGCATCGGGCATATAAGGTGCAAAAATAATTGCTAAATATTGCGGACTGCGTCGGTATGCAAGCTTGCTTGCACCTGCATCATGCAGTTCTAAGTAGGCTTGTCCTTTGTGTTTCAATAAATACTGATCACGCGCAGCAAATTTTTCAAAATGACTTTGCTGAATGGTGGGGTGTTGAGCCATATCAAAGGCGTGTTGTTCAAACGCTAATTGTTCTGTAGCACTACGTTCTACATGCAAAAAGCGTTGATACATTTGGGTGGAAAGGTCGAGCAATTTTAACTGTTCTGCTAAAGGCAACAGCGGCAAACAGACTTTTAAGTCCTGATTGATTTGCTCTAAGGCAAATGTGGTGCGGGTATTATCAATTTGCTGCATGTTGTGCTGAATGTTGTCACACATTTGGGTTAAATCCACAGGCTCACTGGCACTGGTCTGCACCTGTGGCGGCTCAGGTACAGGCGGAGTATCCGAGTTTTGGCAGGCGAGTAAACCTAAGCAACTGCTAAGCAGTATGATCAGTTTACTCATGCGAAAAAATTTAACCATTACAGCAATTCAACATAAAAATTGATTGGTCATTGAAGGTGATCTCTAAGTGTCAATCCATCATGAGAAAAGTGGTACAAACATACGTCATCAAACAAAAATTAAGCATTGCCAAAAAGTAGAATTTCCAGACCATTCGTACGATGCAGACGGTTTGTAGAAATACACTTCATTGCACAACTGAGAGTGCTCATTGTAAGGTCAAATAGCCGCAAGAAATTGTAGTATTCTGCTAGAGTTTGGTTACATGGTTGTGATGTGAAGCTGAATTGTGAAGCCTGTGTAAGCAGAGGTTTTTTGAGTTAGCGCTTATGCAATGAATTGAAATAAAATGAAAATTAATGCAATGTAATGAAACTCATACGGAAAAAATGCAAATAAGCTTTAGTATGTGCAGAGTAAAAAGAACATGCAATTGGATTGATGAAATCGCAAAAGTGGGTTGTTAGAAAAACAATGAAAAAAATCGTTTTGAGTCTGAGTTTATTGTGGGCAAGTTCAGGAGTATTTGCTTTAGATTTGCTGCAAGCCTATGCACGTGCTCAACAGAACGACCCGAATTGGCAAGCACAGCAATTGCAGTATCAAGCCGATCAACTGAATTTAGGGATTGCCCAAGGTAATTTACTGCCAACAGTGACCTTATCTGGCAATATCACCCGTAAAAGTCAGGACATGAGTCAGGTTAATATCGCAGACTTTCCCAATGACATGCTAAATAGTGCATCATCCACATCGCGTCAAGTGGCTTTAACCGCACGTCAACCATTGTTCCGTTGGGATGCTTGGCAAGCTTTAAAACAAGTTAAAACCTCTTTGAGCTTGAGCGAAGTGACTTTGCGTTTACAACAGCAACAACATATTTTGAATGTGTCTGAAGCTTATTTTAATGTGTTGCGTCAGCAGTCTTTAACCACCGCCTATTTACAAGAAGAAAAAGCCCTGCTGGAACAGCTTAATATGATGAATGCCAAATTGCGTGAGGGTTTAGTGGCTAAAAGTGAAGTCAGTGAAGCCAATGCGCAATATCAAAATGCACGTGCCAATCGTATTGCAACGCATGTGCAACTGGTGTTGGCACAAGAACAATTGGCACAACTGATTGGCCCGTATCGGGAAAATTTGGCAGTACTGCGTGAAGATTTTCAATTTCAGAAACCCGTACCAGAGCGTCTGGAAGATTGGACGCAGTTGGCCCAACAGCAAAATTTAGCCATTTTACAGGCCCGTTTACAGCGCCAATATGCTGAAGATGCACGTCGGGTCGAGCAGGCTGCGCGCTATCCACAAGTTGAGGCCGTTGGCAGCTATGGCTATGCCAAGCAAAGCCCTGAAAGTGTGATGTCACCCGATGGTCAGTTTGATCAGATTGGGGTTGAGATGAACTGGAACGTGTTTAGTGGTGGGCGTGTCAGTAAAAATGTGCAAAAAGCGGCAGTGCAAGTTCAAAAATCGGAAGCTGAACTAGATGCCGCAATTCGCAAAGCCCAAACCGATGTAAAGAAAGCATATTTACAAGTAGAAACGGATCAGGCCAAATTGCAGGCACGCCAAGCAGCCATGAATTCAGCAGACTTGGTGGCACGTGCCTCGAAAGCGCAATATCAAGAAGGTTTAAAAACCATGGTGGATGTATTGCTGGCACAGCGTAATGCTTTTTCGGCGAAGCAAGATTATCTCAATGCACAATATGATTATTTAAATCATGTCTTGCAGCTTAAAGCTGCGGTGGGACAATTAACCGAACAAGACTTGCAGGAAATGAATGCTTGGTTGGTGCAAAAGGCATCGTAGCATAGGCTCACTAAGAAAACCGAAATGCAGGATTGTTGTTTAAAGACAGAAACGATCAGACTTTAGAGTTTGGTGAGAAAATGTCATAAAAACGTCATCATTGCTGTGCTTTAATATTGAATCATTGCGTCAGTCTATCCTTTTGTTGTGGAGAGTATTCCTTGAGTACGAATAATCCTGTGTTAAGTCACCATATTTCTTCTCAGTTCAATGAAGATTTGCAGGATGTAAATACCAAATTTATGACCATGGGTGGTTTGGTAGAACAGCAGGTTGCCAATGCGATTCATTCACTCTTGGATACTGATGCAGCGTTGGCGGTAGAAGTGCAATTCCAAGATAATGTGGTTAACCGCATGGAAACCGAAATTGACGAAGCCTTAACTTTGATTTTGGCACGTCGTCATCCTGCAGCCATCGACTTGCGTATGGTCATTGCCATGTCTAAAGCCAATACTGATTTAGAGCGTATTGGCGACGAAGCTGCAAAAATTGCACGTATTGCCCAAAACTTATGTGAAGAAGGTGGTTCGCCACGAGGTTATATGGAAACCCGTCATATTGGCAACCAAGTACGTGTCATGATTCATGATGCATTGGATGCTTTTGCACGTTTAGATGTAGATCAGGCCCTACGTGTATTGTTGGCAGATGCCGATATTGACCGTGAATATCAATCTGCAACTCGCACCCTGATGACTTATATGATTGAAGATCCGCGTCATATTTCACGTGTAATCAATGTGATGTGGGTGTTGCGTTCATTGGAGCGTATTGGTGACCACGCGCGTAATATTTCTGAACAAGTCATCTATATGGTGAAAGGTTTTGATGTGCGCCATACCAGCGTCAAAGAAATTGAAGAAAAAGTACAGGAACGCTAAGTTCTAGTTACTTTTAGTTTTAAAGCCTCATCTGATGATGGGGCTTTTTTTACGCCACTATTTTTATTGTCCGAATTTCTTTGAGAGTAGAAGCTAGTCTATTTTGAAAAATTTTGGGCAAAAAAAATCCCAGACTTTGGGGGAAATCTGAGATTGAAATCGGGGATATTTATTATAGTAAGAGACAATTGCTTATCTCCTTGGAAATAAGTATAGGAAAAGCCAGCGCGATAATCATGTGCTTTATTGTAGTGGAATGTAGCGTTTTATATACAAATGTATTTTAGAATTACATTGTTATTTGTGTGATTTATTTTTTATGATTTTATTTGAAATCATTACCTAAGCCGCTATTTTTAGGGTTTAAAGATGTGAATGTTCATCTTTAAAAAAATCAGCAATAGCTTTCACTTTTTGAATCTTCTTTCAGTTGTTTTGCTGCATGGCAGTAGGTCATGCAAAAAAAGGCATAAAAAAGAGCCTTCGTGAAGACTCTTCTTTGGTATTAGTGCGTGATCTCAGCATCGCATGATGCGAGTGCAAATACTGGCATGGAATTAGTTTTGAGGTTTTAAACCTTCAGCAACCTCAAGGCTAGCATCATTGTTCAGGAACTTCTCACGCTGTTCTTCAAGAAACTTTTTCGCATCGGCCTCAAACACATTTAAACGCTTTTCGTTAATGAGTGTAGTTTGGTGTTTGAGCCATTCTTGCCATGCCTGCTTAGACACGGTTTCAAACAGTTCCTGACCTTTTGCACCTGGAAATGGTGCAAAATCCATCGCATCCATTTCCTTTTGATATTTACGACAAAACACTTGTTTAGACATAGTGACTTCCTGGTTAGGCATAAAGTTGGGCAAGACGTGCTTGAGCACGTTCAATTGCTGCAGCGACTTGTGCAGGTGCAGTGCCACCAATATGATCACGTGCATTTACAGAAGCCTCAAGGGTTAAGGCTTTTTCAAATACATCGGCTTGAATCAAATCAGAGAATTGTTGTAATTGCGCTAAGCTCAGTTCAGACAAGTCTTTACCTTCTTGAACACCCAAGGCTACGGCTTTACCTACAATTTCATGCGCATCACGGAATGCTACGCCATTTTTCACCAAGTAATCGGCAAGGTCGGTTGCTGTAGAGAAACCACGCAATGCTGCTTCACGCATTTCTGCAATATTTGGTACTAAGGCAGGGATCATGTCGGCAAATGCCATGAGTGAGCCACGTACCGTATCAATTGCATCAAATAAAGGTTCTTTGTCTTCTTGGTTGTCTTTGTTGTAAGCCAAAGGCTGACCTTTCATCAGGGTTAATAGGCTCATTAAATCGCCATAGACACGACCTGTTTTGCCGCGCACCAATTCAGGTACGTCTGGGTTTTTCTTCTGCGGCATAATGGATGAGCCTGTGCAGAAACGGTCTGGAATATTCACAAACTTAAATTGTGCCGATGTCCATAAAATCAGCTCTTCAGACATGCGTGACAAGTGCATCATAATTAACGATGCAGCGGCATTAAATTCGATCCCAAAATCACGGTCTGATACTGCATCTAGCGAGTTTTCAGATACAGCTTCAAAGCCAAGTAGTTCTGCCGTATAAGCACGGTCAATCGGGTAAGTCGTGCCTGCTAATGCCGCAGAACCCAATGGCATGCGGTTGACACGTTTACGACAGTCAATTAAACGCTCTGAGTCACGTACTAACATTTCAAACCACGCCATCAGGTGGTGACCAAAGGTCACAGGCTGTGCGGTTTGCAAGTGAGTAAAACCAGGCATAATAGTGTCAGTATTTTTTGCAGCCAGTGTCAAAATACCGTGTTGTAGTTTTTTTAATAATTCTAAAATTGCATCAATTTCATCACGGACATAGAGGCGAATATCGGTTGCCACTTGGTCATTACGGCTACGACCAGTGTGTAGTTTTTTACCTGTAATGCCAATACGCTGAGTTAAGCGTGATTCAATGTTCATGTGCACATCTTCAAGATCAATGCGCCATTCAAATTGACCCGCTTCAATTTCGGCCTGAATGGTGTTTAAGCCCTGAACAATGTCATCACGCTCTTCGCTGGTGAGTACACCCACTTTTGCCAACATGGTGGCATGTGCAATTGAGCCTGCAATATCTTGTTTATAAAAGCGTTGGTCAAATTGAACAGATGCTGTAAATTCAGCAACAAATGCGTCAGTAGCTTCAGAGAAACGACCGCCCCACATACCCGAAGTTTGGGCTTGTGACGGATTTGAGGAATTAGAAGATGTGGTCATATCGGCTCAATAAAGTAAAAAGCGGTAATTTGGACAAGAGTATAACAAATTCAGATTCACTTGCCGAAGAACAAGCCAATCAAACTTTTGCTGATACGCAGGCAGAACAAAATTATGTGTATTTTTTTACGAAAATAGGACGTTGGCAATATCTAATTGAACTATTTATTGGCAGCAATGCTTTGGCAATGGTCTTGGCTTTGGCTGAAGCACAGGGCTGGCAAGGTTTAAGTTTTAGTCGGGTGCTGCAATATATTTTGTATATCAACTGGGTAGTGTTGTGTTTTGCGGCTTTGGTTGAATTTTTTCAGGCACGTTTTTTACGCATGGGCTTGGCGCTGTCGTTTATGGTGAGTTTTATCTTGCTGCAAGCCATCGTATTGGTCACGACACTCAGCTTAAATACCTTATTGCATTTTGGGCAAAATTTTCATTTGCAGCAGTTTAGTCTGGCAGAATTGATGCATAGGATTGGATTGCATTTGAGTTATGGTGTGATTTTGGGTGCATTTTGTTTTCGTTATATCTATGTGCGAGAACAAGCCATTCAGCAGCGGCATAGTGAATTGCAAGCGCGGGTGCATGCTATGCAGGCCCGTATTCATCCACACTTTTTGTTTAACAGCTTAAATAATGTGATCAGTTTAATTGCAATTGACCCCGATAAAGCTGAGCAGATGTTGCTGAATTTATCACGTTTATTCCGTGCCAGTTTGCAGGAATTAAAACTGGTGAGCCTGAAAGATGAGATCGAACTTTGCCAACGATATTTAGAGATTGAGCAAATTCGTTTGGGTGATCGGCTGGCGGTAGAATGGAAAATTGAACAACCGCAACTGCTCAGTCAGGTACAAATTCCGTTATTAACTTTACAACCCTTGCTAGAAAATAGTATTTTTCATGGAGTTGAAAAAGTTTTAGCAAAGAGTACGATAAGTATATTGATCGAAATATTGCAAAACCAAGTCAATATTGTCATTACAAATCCGTATGTCAGCGATAAAATAAATTTAAGATCTGGACATGGGATTGCACTGCAAAACGTGGAACAGCGCTTAAAAGCGTATTATGGACGCAGCGTTACTTTCAAAAATTATGCGGGGAATGGTATGTACACCACGGTGCTACAATACCGTTATAAATAAAATAAGCTGTGATTGCTCTGATTTTTCTAGACTTGATAAAAATAAAGTTATTGACTTAAAAAGGAGGAAAAATGGACATCCTAATTTGTGATGATGAGCCTCTAGCTAGAGAGCGATTATCACGTTTGGTCACTCAACTGGGGCATCATGTGGTGGCAACGGCAGCTCATGGGCAACAGGCGATTGAACTGGCGGATGAACATCAGCCGGATGTCATATTATTAGATATTCAAATGCCGGGAATGGATGGTCTAAGTTGTGCTCAGCATTTGCGTGAGCTTGACCCTATGCCAGCCATTGTGTTTTGTACCGCTTATGATGAACACGCACTTGATGCGTTTAAATCCAATGCGGAAGGCTATTTGTTAAAACCGATAATGCAACAGGAATTGCAACAGGTTTTAGATCATTTAACAAAACTCACGCAAGCGCAGATGAGTCATTTAAAACAAAAAGAAAATATGGACGAATTAAAAATAAAACGTCACCAAATCGCGGCGAAAACCTATCGCGGTGTAGAGTTGGTGCCAATAGAAAATATCTACTATTTTTTAGCTGATCAGAAATATGTCACTGTGCGTCATAAAAATGGCAGTGTCCTGATTGATGAAACGCTGAAAGATTTAGAAACCGAGTTTGGTGATCAGTTTATTCGGATTCACCGAAATGCCTTAGTGTCGATTCAGTTTTTGGAGGGGCTAGAAGTGGTCAATTCAGGACAATATCAGGTGCGTTGCCGTGAGCTGGATGAGCGTTTAGCCGTCAGCCGCAGACACTTACCTTTGCTGAGAGAACGCATCCAAAAACTCTAATTTTTGTGCAGAATCCAGCATTTTTTGTAAGTGGATCAAGCAATCGGTAGAGAAATAGACTTGCATTTTTAGGGGATCAGGTTAAGTTTAGATGAACAAAATTGATCTTGCTTAGTCACTATGATGAAAACCCTGAAAATTGCAACTCGACAAAGCCCGCTTGCGTTATGGCAGGCCGAACACATTCGTGCCCGCTTGGAAGCACTGCATGCCGATTTAACCGTTGAGTTGGTGACCTTTGTCACGCAGGGCGATAAAATTTTAGATACCCCATTGGCAAAAATTGGGGGCAAGGGACTGTTTGTTAAGGAATTAGAAGCCGCTTTGATGGATGGTCGTGCCGACTTGGCGGTGCACTCCATGAAAGACGTACCGATGGCATTGCCTGAGGGCTTAAATTTGGCGGTCATTTGTGAGCGTGAAGACCCGCTAGATGCTTTCGTGTCAAATCACTATGCGCATTTTTCAGATTTGCCACAGGGTGCCAAAGTGGGTACATCCAGCTTGCGCCGTAAATGCCAAATTTTGAAAGCACGCCCAGATTTAGAAATTATAGATTTACGCGGTAATGTGGGAACACGTTTATCTAAACTGGATGATGGTCAATATGATGCCATTATTTTGGCCAGTGCAGGTTTGAAACGTTTAGGTTTGGAGCAGCGTATTCGTCATACTATTCAGCCTGATCTGAGCTTACCTGCCGTTGGGCAAGGCGCTTTAGGTTTGGAGTGTCGTAGCCAAGATCAGGCGGTATTGGATTTGATTTTACCGTTGATGGATGCAGACACCAATGTTTGTGTACGTGCGGAACGTGCCTTTAATGCCTATTTGGAAGGTGGTTGCCAGGTGCCAATTGCAGGCTATGCAACCTTACAAGATGGTCAATTACAGATAGAAGGCCGTGTTGGCAGTGTCGATGGGCAAACTATTTTAAAAGCCGTACAAGTTGGTGCGCCTGAACAGGCAGAACAATTGGGTGAACAATTAGCTCAAGCCTTATTGGCGCAAGGTGCAGGTGAGTTGCTCAAAGCTTTGTACCAATAGTGGTCTGTTGTTTTAAGCCATGATTTTTATCAATACTCGCCCGCAGGGGCGTGCTGAAGCGCTCAGTCAGGCTTTGCAACAACAGCACATTGAGGTGATTGATTTGCCGTTGTTGCGCTTGTCAGCACGGCCTTGGTCGGCTGAACTAGCCAGTCTGTATGCCCAATTGCCTAATACGCATATTATTGTGGTGGTTAGCCCAACAGCCGTTGAAATTGGGATGGCGTATTTGGCTCAAAGTCATCTGCAATTGCAGGATTTACAACATATTTGCTGGGTGGCTGTGGGTGAAAAAACTGCAGAAGTGCTGCGTGAATATGGAGTGCACAGCGATATCCCGCAGGTGGAAACCTCTGAAGGGATGCTGAGCTTAGCGAGCTTGCAAAACTTGGCAGCAGGTACGCAAATTGCATTTTGGCGTGGCGAAGGTGGGCGACAATTTATGATGCAAACCCTGCTTGATCAGGGCATGCAAGTACATAACTTTGTCTTGTATCAGCGAGAGTGTCCTGCCAGTTCTGTGCAAAAAATGGCAGCAGTCCGCAGCCGTTTAATACAAACTTCAGAATTTTGGATGATGATTAGCAGTGAGGCCAGTTGGTTAAATTGGTTGATGTTGATTCAGCACGATGCCACTTTACTAAATAAAGGTCATTATTGGGTATTGGGTGATCGACTCGAACAAATTTTGCTCGATTATCAGGCACAGCATCACACAAAATATAAAATACTGAAGTTGACCAATTTAAAAACAGAATTAATATTGCAGCAAATCATGCGTATGCAAGGAAAGTTATGAAGAAACTGATGCTGATCGTTGCGTCGATCGCTGTGATCTGGATAGTCAAATTGAGTTATGACGTCATGCAAATTTCAGCGCAACAACAACAACTCAGCCAAAGTTTGCATCTTGCCGAAAAAAATAATGCCAATTTAAATGACCAATTGGTGGCTTTGCAGCGCCGTAATTATACTCAGCCGTCTTCAGAGCAATCTGCAGCGTATAGTAGCGAAGTGCAGGAAAATAGTATTCAGCCTATGGATGTGGTGTCGCAGCAATTAGACTTGGTCGAGTTCGCATTGCAGCAACAACAGTTTCATTATGCTTTGGAAAAAATGAGTGTGTTGGCAGATGATTTGAATGACTATGCCTTAGCACCTGCCTTAAAACAAAGTCTGCATCAGGTCATTCAGCAAGATCAAAAACAAATCCAACAGTTTATTGCCACGCGTGATGCTCAATATCAGCAGGTGAGTCAGTTGTTACAACAGCTAGATCAGCATTTAAAACTGCAAATTCAACAGCCTGAGCTAAACCCTGCCGATGTAGAGGATCGTTATTTTTGGCAAAAGTGGCTCAGTATTGAGGCCGCTAAACAACCTGCAAGCACCTTAATGCAGCGCCAAATTATCTTAAAAGAAGCTCAATTGCGTTTGTTATTGGCACGTCAGGTATTAATGCAAGGTCAGTATTTGCAATATCAGCAGGAACTAAATGGCATTATCCAGCTGCTACAGTCATTACCTGATCAAAAAGCACAGCAATTGATTCAGCAATTAGAAAAAATTAAAAATTTAAATATTGTACCTACGCCAAGCTTAAAAACACGTGCTTTATTGGGGGCGGTATAAATGAAACAAATTCTACTCGCCTATGTGGTGGTTAGTCTTGTACTCGTTGCGCTGCTCAGTTTGCTGAGTTATGGACATGGTTCAGGCTATGTTTATGTGTATTGGCGTGAGTGGCAATTACAAACCAATATCTGGTTGCTGTTGTTCTTTTTCTTATCCATCAGTGTTTCGTTGCAAGTGTTATGGTTGCTGTTAAAACGCTATTTTAGCCGCGAGCAGCGTAAAGTCGAAACGGTATTTAATTTTAAAAACCTACATCCTTATGAGCAATTGGCAGTCATTTGGTTATTAGATGCTGCTGAGGATCAGCACCAATTTGTCCGACAAGTCTTTGCCCAGTCAGGTTTGCTGAAAGGGGTGATGGAAGCACGTATGTATTCCATTCAGCAGCAATATCCACAAGCCTTGGCAGCTTTAAATCAAAGCAGTGCTGCAGCTTTTGAATTGGCAGAAATTCAGCGTATTGAAATTTATTTGGCGCAGCAGCAACCTGAACAGGCTTTAACCCATTTAGAGTTTCTAAATCAGCATGAATTATCGCCATGGTTATTTAAAGTTAAAACGGCATATCAAAAGCGTTTAATTGATTTGTGGGGGCAATTTGCTACGCAATATCCTTGGCATTATTTGCGTTCGACTAAATATGGCCATTTAGATGCCGAAAAAAAACAACAATGGCTAACTCAATTACTGATTCAGTTTGAGCAGGTAGATGCAGAAAACTTACAGGCATTGCAGCAGCGCTATTTGGATTTAGGTGAACAAATTTTTAGCCAAAGTTATGCGATTCAGGTGTTGTGGCTGAAAGTACTTTCACGTTTGCCTGATATGACGCAACAGCATGAACAGTTAGCTGTACATTTGTTGAGTGAACAATTTAATCAGGAAGTGTTTTATTTATGGTTCCAGCAACAGTTGTTAAAACATCAGCCTGATTATGTGAAAATTGAACAACAAATAAATATCTGGGAACAGAAATACCCTGCATTACCTGTATTTAGTTTTGCCAAATGGCATATTTTTACAGCAACAGCACGCTATTCAGAGGCAGAGCAATTACTTGCTTTATATCCTGAACATGTATTAATGAGTTATTTAAGGGTTAAATCTAATTTAAAAGATCAGCCTGAATTATTAAAACAGTTAAATTTAATCTTTGAAAATAATTCTAATTTTGTCGAAATTAAAATTTAAAGGTGAATTGTGTTAACACTATCAGATTATCCTATTATTTTTGAGCAACGTGTCGCATGGGGTGATATGGATGCTTTTGGGCATGTCAATAATGTGGTGTATTACCGTTATATTGAAAGTGCACGTTTATATTATTTTGATCAATTGAAAATTTTACAGCAAGGCGTGTTCACGGTCGTGGCATCTAATCAATGCCAATATATGCGCCCAGTGGTTTATCCTGATGTATTAAAGATTGGGGTTCGAGTTGAAGAGTTACGTAATAGTGCTATGCGTATGCATTATTTAATCTACAGCGAAACTCAACAAACTATAGTGGCACAGGCAGAAGCAGTTATTGTTTGTGTAGATCATGTAAATATGCAAAAAACCTTAATCCCTGAAAATGTACGCGCAAGTATTCATAAAATAGAAAAAACTGTACAGCATATTCTTGATTAAAACTAAATAATCAGTTCATAATATATCGACTGTTATTTATACGTAGAGTAGTGGATTTTTTATTAAAGCTTTGGTTTGATAAAATGTAATGAATCTGCTTAATTTAATAACTGAATATAAAAAAGCATAGTTTTTGGAGTAAGTATGATGCCCGATATTAGCAATTTATCTGTTGAAGAGTTAAAGCGTTTACAAGCTGAAGCTGAAGCATTAATTGCCACGAAAAAAGATCAAGCAATTGAAGATGCCTATAATCAAATTATCGCAATTGCAGATGGTTTAGGTTTAAGCATTGAGCAAATTCTTGAAGTTGGCGAAAGCAAGCGTAAAAAAAGCCCACGTAAAACAGTAGAGCCACGTTATCGTAGCAAAACTAATCCAACAGATACTTGGACGGGTCGTGGTAAACAACCACGCTGGTTAGTTGCTGAATTAGAAAAAGGCGCGAAACTTGAAGATTTTCTAATCTAAGCTTCATCAATTTGTCATTGAGTTGACTTAGAGTTCAAAAACCAAGCAATACGGCTTGGTTTTTTTATCTGTATCAATTGGCGATGCCGAAAAAGTGTGCATAATGTGTGAGTGTTATAAAAAGTCATTCATAGAAAAATTAGTAAGGTTGGTCGTGGTGGCATGATAAAGAAACCCAAATACATCACGTGGTGGATTTTCGCCCTCATTGCATTTTTGATTTTTGTGTTATTACAAATTCCTGCAGCGTGGTTGATTTCAAAATTTTATAAAAACAACCAGACTTTACATAATGTCAGTGGCAACATTTGGCAGGGGCAAGCCGACTGGCAAAAAGGACAATTACGTGGCACTTTAAACTGGAATACGCGCCCTTTAGATTTGGTACTACTGCGTGTTGCTGCCGACGTAGAAGTGCACAGCGGCAATACACAATTGGAAGGCATAGTTGCTTATCGTTTTGGCACGATTTTACTGCAATCACTCGAAGGTCAAATTGCGCCTGAGACTTTAAAAAGTGTTGTGGACTGGCAATGGCCGAGCAATGCGATTCAACTTAAAGACGTTCATTTAAATTTCAAAAAACAACAAGGTTTTGCAAAGTCAGAAGGACAAATACAGTGGGCAGGGGGCGAGTTGCTGTATCGTTTTGCACAGCGCCAAGATCGTATGAATATTCCTGCTTTAAAAGGCAGTTTGTCTGACGAAAATGGTAAATTGATCTTCGATATTCGAGATCAACGTGAACAGAAAATGGTGAATATTGCACTGGATCAGAATTTGATGCTGGATGTGCAACTCACCCAACGTTTGTTGATGAATGTTGCTTCTTATGAAGGTAAGGCAGGGCTAGATACTTATGTCATCAGTACCCGTCAGCCTTTACTGAAAGGAGGCTTTTGATGCGTGATTTTTCAGAGCGTTGGGCCAACTTAGATTGGAAGCAAGTAGACCGTGTTGCGCCTGTATTATTAACCCTGCTCATTTTGTATTTGTGCTGGAAACTGGCGAGTTTATTTTGGCTGGTGCTTGCACCGCCGCAGGCTATGCAGGTAGATCGGGTAGAATTGGGCTCACAGCAACCACAGATTCCAAATATTTCATCATTTGCACTATTTCATGAGGCTGGGCGTACCGCTACAGTAGACGATCAATTAAATATGACTTTGCAAGGTGTTGTTGTTGGACAACCGAGTCAGTTCTCATCGGCCGTAATTAAAGTGAATGATGTCGCTGAGCGTTACCGTGTGGGAGATGTGATTGATTCTAGTCAGTATCAATTGGCAGAAGTGTATTGGGATCGGGTGATATTACGTCATAGTAGTGGTGCTACGCGTGAGATATTGTTTAAAGGGATCGAAAATGGTTTAAATCAACCGATTGCCCCATTGATTTCCAGTGGCAATGCGCCCGCAATGGTTGCCCCAACAGCGCCTGCACAACCGAATAATGCAATTGGACAAGCAGTGCAGCGAATTCAGGAAGACCGTGAACAATATTTAAAAGAAATGGGAGTTGAGACCAATACAGGCAGCGGTTATGAGGTAACCACACGGACTCCCGCAGCGTTAAGAAATAAACTAGGCTTACAACCAGGTGACCGTATTTTGTCTTTAAATGGGCAGAGTGTTGGGCAAGGGCAAAACGATGCACAGTTACTGGAACAGGCGCGTCGTGAAGGTCAGGTGAAATTAGAAATAAAACGTGGTGATCAGGTGATGACCATACAACAAAATTTTTAAATGAATCGGCATGTTGAACAATGCAGAGGCATATTTAGGGTTAGGAAACACAGTAGATTATGGCTTTATTGAATCATGAGCGTCCATTTTGGGCATTACTGGCTGCTGCACCGCTTGTTGCAATGGTGAGTACTGCAAGTCATGCGCAAACCTGGAAAATTAATTTACGTGATGCGGACTTGACTGCATTTATTAATGAAGTGGCCGATATTACGGGCAAAAACTTTGCGGTCGATCCACGCGTGCGTGGTAATGTCACGGTGATTTCCAACAAAGCCTTAAATAAGAATGAAGTCTATGACCTGTTTTTAGGGGTGCTGAATGTCAATGGTGTGGTTGCCATTCCATCGGGCAATACCATTCGTCTTGTACCTGACAGCAATGTCAAAAGTTCAGGTATTCCCTATGACGGCCGTCAAAATGCACGTGGCGATCAAATTGTGACACGTGTGATCTGGCTAGAAAATACCAATGCCAATGACCTGATTCCTGCTTTACGTCCGCTCATGCCACAGTTTGCACATTTGTCTGCAGTGGGCGGCACCAATGCCTTAATCGTGTCAGACCGTGCCAGCAACATTTACCAGCTAGAAAGCATTATTCGTAATTTGGACGGTACTGGGCAAAATGACATTGAAGCGATTAGTCTACAGTCTAGTCAGGCAGAAGAGGTTATTGGTTTGCTTGAGTCGATGAGTTCGACCGGGGCAGCCAAAGATGTGAAAGGCTCTCGTGTGCGCATTGTGGCAGACAACCGCACCAATCGAATTATCATTAAAGGTGACACTGCAACCCGTAAACGCATTCGTCAAATGATTGAAATGATGGATGTGCCTGCCGCAGATCGTTTGGGCGGCTTAAAAGTTTTCCGTTTGAAGTATGCCAGTGCACAGAATTTAGCGGAAATTTTGCAAGGTTTGGTGTCGGGGCAAGCAGTCAGTAGCAGTTCTGGCTCAAATAACAACAGCAGTAATAATAGTAGTACAAGCAACCTGAGTAACAACAATAACAATACGGGCAATTCATCTACAATCTCCACCCCAGGTATTAATTTGGGCGGTAGTTCAAATAGCAATAATCAAAACAACATCACCAGTTTTAATGGCAATGGGGTTAGTATTATTGCCGATGGTTCGCAAAATGCCTTGGTGGTTAAAGCAGACCCGCAACTGATGCGTGAAATTGAATCGGCCATTCAGCAGCTAGATACTCGCCGTCAACAGGTGTTGATTGAAGCTGCGATTATTGAAGTAGAAGGCACTGATGCTGATCAGCTCGGTGTGCAGTGGGCGCTGGGAGATTTAAGCAGCGGCATTGGCTTGATTAACTTTGACAATATCGGTGCCAGTCTGAAAAATGTTGCGGCAGGCTATTTGACAGGTGGTGCAGCAGGTGCGGGTGGTGCGATTGGTGCAGGCACATCTTTGGTTTTGGGTGATTATCGCGAAAGTCGTGATGGTTCGCGCAAGCTCTATGGTGCGATGATTCAGGCACTGAAAGAAAAAACCAAATCCAACTTATTGTCTACGCCATCCATTGTGACCATGGACAATGAAGAAGCCTATATTGTGGTGGGTGAGAACGTTCCCTTCGTAACGGGTTCATTATCCACCAATGGCGGAGTGGCAAACCCGTATACCACCATTGAGCGTAAAGATGTCGGGGTGACTTTAAAAGTTGTGCCTCATATTGGTGAAGGTGGCACACTCCGACTTGAAGTGGAACAAGAAGTGTCTGATGTCAAAGCCAATAAAGGTCAGGCACAGGATTTGGTAACCAGTAAACGTGCCATTAAAACTTCTATTTTAGCAGAGCATGGGCAAACTATTGTCTTGGGTGGTCTAATTTCAGATAACTCAATTTACAGCCGTCAAGCTGTGCCGGGCTTAGGTGCGATTCCAGGGCTTGGGCGTTTATTCCGTTCCGATGGTCAATCCAATCAAAAGCGTAATCTCTTGATATTTATCCACCCGACTATTGTGGGTGATAGTCAGGATATTCGTCGTATTTCGCAGCAGCGCTATAGTCAATTGTATAGTTTGCAACTGGCTATGGATGCCGATGGTAGCTTTGCCAAATTGCCTGAAAATGTCAGTGATGTTTATCAGCAGCGTTTGCCTGTATCTCGGGTTGCACCACAAGCAGGGGTGTACCAAACGCTGCCATCGGCTGTGCCTGCCAACCGTACGGCAACGGTGACTACACCTGTTGCAATTGAGCCTGTGGTACAACGTCAAAGCGTGGCATTGCCGCAGCAGGAAGTGAGTAAAACCAAAAATACGGTTACCACAACCACAATTCGTGCTACACCTTAATCGTATCCTGCACAGATTGTGGTTAAGGGCATGTTATGATGTTGCCAAATCACACCAGAGAAATTATTTATGACTTGGAAAATACAAGCAATTAGCGGTGAATTTACTGGCCAGGAAATTAGTATCGACCGTGATATGTTGGTGGGACGCCATCAAAGTGCAGATTTGGTGCTGCAATCGGCGGAAATTTCACGTAAACATGCGGCTTTTTTAGTGAAAGACCAAGCACTTTACGTGCAAGATTTAAACTCCTCGAATGGCACTTTTGTGAATGATTTGCGCATTGCCGATGAAACCTTGCTTAAAGAAGGCGATATTGTGCAGTTTGCTAGCCTGAAGTTCTCTGTGTTTGCACCAGCCGTTGAACTTGAACATGCTGCAGATGTGGCAGAAACGGCAGAAAAAGTAACCGAAGCTACAGAGAAAACAGCTGCACAGCAAATGAATGAGCAAGGCATGCCCGAATTGAATCAGCGTGACAGTTCGGTGCAATTAAACCGTGATGGGATGCCACAAGGGGTTGCTGTACCTAAGCCAGCACCAATTCCAGAGGGTGTCGATATTCATGCGGTTCAGGCTGAACCTACTCCAGTTGCGGTAGAGCAGCCTATTTCTCGTGTGGAACAAGAGAGAGAACAACAAAAAAATGCATCTGTTGGCTTAATTTCACTAATCGTGTTGGTGATTTTAGCTATTTTGGCATGGGTATTGTTTAAATAAGCGACCTTTGCTTTACAATCAGGGCATGCAATCGCATGCCTTTGTCAATTTAGGGGGGAATGATGTCTATTGCTCAGCTCGATACACGCCAAGTTATTTTATTTGACCTTGATGGAACGCTAGTAGATTCTGCCACAGACTTATACCGTGCCATGAACATGAGTTTGAATGCACTGCAGTTACCTTTAGTGACTCTAGAGCAAGTACGTACTTGGGTTGGAAAGGGCACTGCTGTTTTTTGTCATAGCGTGTTGATGCATTTAATGGGGGTTGTGCATCCCGAGCAACATCAACAGCTCTTGAATACCTTTTTAGACATTTATAATGCTGAACCGTGCATCGATACGCAGCCCTTTGCAGGCATTATTGAGTTTTTGGATTGGGCAAAGGCGCAGAACAAAACTTTGGTTTGTGTGACCAATAAGCCTGAACAACCTGCACGTGCCATTATCGAAGCTTTAGACATGCAAAATTATTTTGATGATGTGATTGGTGGGGACCGTTTTGAAGAACGTAAACCACATCCGCGTCAATTGCTGCACTGTGTCGAGCGTTATCAGGTTGACCCTTCGCAAGTGTTAATGATTGGAGATTCTTCCAATGACGTAGAGGCTGCGCGTCGTGCGGGTATTGATTGTATTGTAGTCAGCTATGGCTATAATCATGGTGAATCCATTGCCGATTGTCAGCCACAACAAATCGTGGATAATTTAACTGAATTGTTAAGGATGTGAACCTTAACAATTCATAATTCAACCCAAACCGCTATAAAGGATATCAATATGAGTCAGGCTGTCATGCCCATATTTCGATGGCGACACTAGTCAGAAACGCAAATCATTCTTCACTTCGTCTTATCGAAAAAATTAGTGTATCGAAATAGGGAGCTTCACATGACCACTCAGACTCAATTTGAACAACTTAAAACTGCGGGCTATAACCTGATTCCTGTATATCGCCAACGTCTGGCCGATACCGAAACGCCATTGTCAGTATTTGCACGTTTGAAACAGCATCAACAAGCCTATTTGTTTGAATCTGTAGAAGGGGGCGAAAACTGGGCACGTTATTCTATTATTGGTTTGGGTGAATCTACTGTTTTTTCCTGCAATGCAGGCGAGTTAACCATTCAACATGCAGATGGTTCAGTAGAAAAACAAAACTGTGCACAGCCTTTTCAATATATCCGCGATTTTCAAGCGCAGTTTAAAGTGCCTACACAGGCCGATTTACCCGAATTGCCAAGTTTTACTGGTGGCTTAGTTGGGTATTTTGGTTACGATGCGGTTCGTTATATTGAGCCACGTTTGAAAAATGTGCCGACAGCAGATCCTGTCGGTTTGCCTGATATTTGGATGATGCTGTCTAAAACAGTCATCGTGTTTGATAATTTAAAAGATACCCTGTTTTTAATTGTGCATGCCGATGCAGCACAGGCAGATGCCTATAACAAGGCACAACAGCAGCTCGATGCACTAGAAGAAGTTTTAGCAACGCCGATTAGCTTAAAAGCACAAAAGCATACACCGCCACATTTTGAATCACTCACAGGCAAAGAAAAATTCTTGGCGTCAATTGAAAAAGTTAAAGAATATATCCGTGCAGGCGATGTCATGCAGGTGGTGCCTGGGCATCGTATGGTGTCGGATTTTGATGGTGAACCGTTACAGGTTTATCGTGCCTTACGTCACCTTAATCCATCGCCGTATTTGTTTTTGGTGCAGGGCAAAACCTTGGCTGACGACCAACCGTTTCATATAGTCGGTTCATCACCTGAAATTTTATCGCGTTTGGAAAATGGCATTGCAACCGTGCGCCCTTTAGCGGGTACACGTCCGCGTGGCAAAACCAAAGAAGAAGACTTGGCTTTGGAACAAGACTTACTGTCAGATGAAAAAGAAATCGCTGAACATTTAATGCTGATCGATTTAGGTCGTAATGATGTTGGGCGTATTGCCAAAATTGGTAAAGTGCAAGTCACCGATCAAATGGTGATCGAACGTTATTCGCATGTCATGCATATTGTCTCCAATGTGCAGGGTGAAGTGCGTGATGATGTAGATGCTTTGGATGTTTTTCAGGCAACCTTCCCCGCAGGCACGCTTTCAGGCGCACCAAAAATTCGTGCTATGGAAATTATTGACGAAGTTGAGCCTGTAAAACGTGGCGTTTTCGGTGGTGCTGTTGGTTATTTAGGCTGGCATGGCGAAATGGATATGTCGATTGCCATTCGTACCTGTGTAATTCGTGAAAATAAGGTCTATGTGCAGGCAGGTGCAGGCTTGGTTGCTGACTCAAATCCTGAATCTGAATGGAATGAAACCCAAATAAAAGCTCGCGCAGTGATCAAAGCGGTTGAATTATCATCAAATGGATTGATTTTATGAGTTTTTAACGGTTTTTTTGAAAAAAACACTTGCACGGATTTCAAGTTTTGCTAAACTGCACACCGTTCCGATACGAAACGTACGAAACACTAAGAAACGCCGGCATAGCTCAGTTGGTAGAGCAACTGACTTGTAATCAGTAGGTCCACAGTTCGAATCCGTGTGCCGGCACCATCTTGGAGAGTTTAAATCGTGAAGTAAAGAACGAACACTGAGTAAGTGTGAAATGGTGGGATTCCCGAGCGGTCAAAGGGAGCAGACTGTAACTCTGCCGCGTAAGCTTCGAAGGTTCGAATCCTTCTCCCACCACCATTAACTTCGATAGAAGTGGTAATTACCAACATAGATGCGGGAGTAGCTCAGTTGGTAGAGCGGCAGCCTTCCAAGCTGCATGTCGCGAGTTCGATCCTCGTCTCCCGCTCCATCGAAGGATTTATCGCTCTTATAGCTCAGTGGTAGAGCACTCCCTTGGTAAGGGAGAGGTCTCGAGTTCAAATCTCGATAAGAGCTCCAGATACAGTTTAGCGATTATTCGCAAAAATTTTTTAAAAAGCAGGCTTATTAGTCTGCTTTTCAAGTATTAGGTGTCTAGATTTTTAGGCGATATGTCGGGGCAGAGTTTTACTCAGCATTGTGTTCGACGTAAACGAGGAAGATGAACATGGCTAAGGCTAAGTTTGAACGTAATAAGCCACACGTTAACGTGGGCACAATCGGTCACGTTGACCATGGTAAAACAACTTTAACAGCTGCAAT
>NZ_JAAZQY010000010.1:37350-75117 GCF_012371315.1 Acinetobacter sp. A1 | reverse complement strand
ACTGAATCGACATAGACAAAATGAGCACTTATGCAAATATTTGTCTATATTTTTAGTTATAGTTAATTACTCTTTGAGGGGTTTTTTATTGTCTAAAAATCACAATGAATGATGCATAGATTATACTGCGAAAAAAATTTAGGAAAATAAGATGGAAAATCGCTTCATTCATGCATTTGTTTATGCACTTTCGGGGGCTGTTTTAGGACTTATTTTGATTCCAGTTTGGGGACTCTATATCAATACACAGAGCAATCCCATCAACATCATATTGGCAGCATCACTCTTTTTTGGCATTTGGGGTTTCATCTTTCCCCATAGTGTCAAAAATATTTTTATGTTTTTGTGGCATTGGTTTAAATAATCACAACATCCCTACACTGCAAAACTTTCGCACTTTTTAGCAGTGCTGAGCAATCTTCGTTATAATCCCCTCACCTTCCCATACGAAAAAACCATGTCTGAAGCGCTGATTAATTCCCCTGTCAAACACTGGTGCGAATTTGAGTTTATCTCCAAAACTGTAAAAAATCCGAATATCCATATTAAAGGCAATTACTCGTATTATTCAGCTTATTGGGATCAAGGCTTTGAGCGTTGTGTAGTACGTTATTTGCACGACAAACCCGCCACAGCAGAAAAACCAATTGATCAGCTCTATATTGGTAATTTTGTCTGCTTTGGTGCGGAATGTGTGATTATGATGGGCGGCAATCAATTGCATCGCAGTGACTGGATTGCGGCTTTTCCGTTTGATACTCGCAGCTTTGTTGCCGCAGGTGATACTAAAATTGGCGATGGTTGCTGGATTGGTAGTCGTGCCATGATTATGCAAGGCGTTGAATTAGGCGAAGGTGCAATTGTGGCTACAGGTGCAGTGGTTACGCAAGATGTACCACCTTATGCCATTGTGGCGGGCGTACCTGCTAAAGTGATTAAACACCGTTTTAATGCAGCTGAAATTTCCGACATTCTGGCACTAAAACTGTATGATTTAGATGAAAAATATCTGCTACAAATACGAGAACAATTGCAGACAGATGACGTTAAAAAACTGGTGGAATTTTTTAAAAATCAGCACAACAATAAGGACTAAAACTTTAGTTGAATTTCAAGCACAGCGTCATAATTTCATGCTAAATTAAGGTGAAATAAGGACTTACAGCACTCAATTATCTTTATGAAATTACTGGGTTTTATTCTCTATAAATTCAGCGTAAGATAAGACAGGACTCAGAGCGAATATTTTATTAAAGTATTGAAATTACAATAAGGAGAAACACTCATGGCTTACCAAAACATCCTCGTACCAGTGGACGGTTCTGAAACTTCTTTTGCTGCTGTTGCAAAAGCTGCTGAACTTGCAAAAGCATTTGGTAGTAAAATTACTGTGGTTCAAGTACTTACTCTTGACCCATACATTGCTGCAGAATACATCACAGCAAACCAAACCAATGACTTAATTGAACGTGCGCGTGCTTCTATCGTAAAAACCTTAGAAGAAGCGAAACAAAAATTCACTGAGCAAGGTGTTGAAGCTGAAACTAAATTACTTGAAGGTCAAGTCATTGCACGTGAAATCAGCAATGCTGCGAAAGAGTTAAATGCTGACCTGATCGTGATCGGTTCTCATGGCCGTACTGGCTTGAAAAAATTATTCTTAGGTAGTGTTGCTCAAAGCATTTTAAGCGAAGGCACAACACCTGTACTTGTGGTACGCCAATAAGTTTCTTGTTCCTCATTTCTACGGAAATGGGGAACTTTTCGCTTCTTCCTTTCTTTTTCACATCTTCGTGCACTTAAAACTATACTGTTTTTCACTTCAACAATTTCCTTAAATCGCTTTCCTGACGGCATAATAAATCATCTACTTAACCTTTGTTTTCTTCCCTCTTGTTTCTTCAACGACTCAAGTTCGCCATTGGTATTGTTTTAAATTTACTCTACCTTCAAGCACAACTATGTTTTCAGCCATTAACTTTAATGCCTGCTCATTCTCTCCCTGAGTATTCAACTTACTTAGGCTAATTTTGCCTTGTGCATTAATCACCCTATGCCACGGTACTTGATGATCTGCCGACAAATGCTTTAAGACATAACCCACTAATCGCGCATGTTTGGGTAAACCCGCCAATGCCGCCACTTGTCCATAAGTTGCTACATGCCCTTTAGGAATTAGACACACCACGGCTAAAATCTGTTGTGCTAATTCATCGCTGGGTTTTGTAATAGGTATATTTGACTTCATAAACAGCCTGATTTCCTGCAATTGTTAAAAAGAAAAAGGAGTGAATCAATCACTCCTTTTATCATAATCATACAAGTTTAAGTCACTTATATTGCGGCATTGAAGGTGTCACAATCGTTAATCAAGCCTGACTTTAAGCCTGTTTGGAACCATTGCACACGCTGCGCACTAGTACCATGCGTGAAGCTATCAGGTACGACTTGTCCACGTGCACGTTTTTGCAAGTAATCATCCCCAATTTTATGTGCAGCGTCCATCGCTTCTTCAATATCGCCCTGTTCTAAGAATTGAGTACGTTGATGGTTGTGATGCGCCCACACACCCGATAAACAGTCTGCCTGTAATTCTTGACGAACTGAAAGCTGGTTGCCCTGCACGTCACTGACTTGCTGACGTGCTTTATACACTTGTTCAGAAATGCCTAAAATGGTTTGAATATGATGTCCAACTTCATGTGCCACCACGTAAGCTTGTGCAAAATCACCAGCCTGATCGTTTCGGCTAAGTTCAGTCTGATTTTGCTCTCCACCAATCCCCATTTGCTGACGCATGGCTTGGAAGAATGAAGTATCAATATATACTTTTTGATCGGCAGGGCAATAAAATGGCCCCATGGCAGATTGTGCAGTACCACAACCCGAATTCACCACGCCCGTAAACAGTACCAGTTTAGGTGGAATATATTGGCTATTTAACTGCTGCTGAAACACTTGTGACCAGGTGTCTTCAGTATCTGCCAAAACAGTACCTACAAACTCAATGGCTTCTTGCTGCTCAGGGCTTGGGTTATCTAAACCTTTGGTTTCAGCACTTTGTGCATGTGAGGTGACTTGCTTAGTTGCCTGATAAGCAGATTGAGGGTCGACCCCAAAGAACTTCCATGCAACAAAGGCCACCACCAAGCCCAAGATACTGATACCGCCCGCTTTTGCTCCACCGCCACCACGGCGGTCTTCTACATTCGTACTAACTCGACGACCTTTCCAACGCATTATTCTTATCCTTTCTCAATTTTTTGAATGATAGTTCATTCTAAATATAGTCTAAGTCTTGAAGCAGGGCTTATTGACTCTGTTTAGACTTTGGCCATACTTTTTGAATCAGTGTAACCACAATCACAACCAATACACCCGCTAAAATACCCACCGCAAAATTCATTAAGGTTGGCGTTACAGCCCCTACAATGCTGCCCATAGTTGGGATGTCTTGAACATACTCTACTGTATCTTCTGTGAAATGGTGCACAAATGGAATAGCATGATTGATAATACCACCACCCACTAAAAACATGGCAGCAGTCCCAACAACCGACAAAGTTTTCATTAATATCGGGGCGAATGCCAATAAGCCACGACCAATACGTTGTTTAAAATTAGATGGTTGTTCAGTCAGATGTAAACCAATGTCATCAATTTTGACAATAAATGCAACTAAGCCATAGACCCCAACGGTCATGGCAATGGCAATTACGCTTAATACGGTCACTTTGGTTAAGAAACTGGCGGCTGCGACTGTACCTAATGAAATCACCACAATTTCAGCCGATAGAATAAAGTCAGTACGCACTGCACCTTTAATTTTTTCATTTTCAAAACGAGCAAGGTCTTGCTCAGTCTGAATCAATTCTAATTGCGCTTCTGCGGCAGTTTTTGCTTTTTTGTGCTGTAGGGTGTGCATGATCTTTTCAACACCCTCATAGCTTAAGAACAACCCACCAATGACCAATAATGGATTAATCAACCATGCGGCAACCACGCTAATGAGCAGTGCCAACGGTACTAAAATCAATTTATTAACAAAAGAGCCCTTAGCTACCCGCCACACTACAGGTAACTCACGATCTGCACGCACACCACTGACCTGCTGCGCATTCAATGCCAGATCATCACCTAATACCCCTGCTGTTTTTTTAGCAGCCATTTTACTCATGACGGCTACATCATCTAAAACGGTTGCAATGTCATCTAATAAAAGTAATAAGCTGCTCGCCATTGCTTTGTTATCCTTATGCGATTTTCTATCTATTTTAAAACTGTACGCAAATAAACTCTGTATTTACTTCATTAATTTTTTAAACGAATTCAATTCAATCTGTTTAAGGAAGTGACATTGAAAAATGTTATGCCTTACAATGTAGCAATTCATCGGTACATAGATGTCGTAGATACGACTTGGAATAAAAAATGAGTAATCAAGATAATCGTCCTGTGATTTTGACGGGCGATCGTCCGACTGGACAGCTACATTTAGGTCACTTTGTGGGTTCTTTACGTTCACGTGTAGGTTTACAAGACTCGCATCATCAACATCTGTTACTTGCCGATGCTCAAGCCCTGACCGATAACGCCGATAACTTTGAAAAAGTACGTCGTAATATTATTGAAGTTGCTACCGATTATTTAGCTGTAGGCATTGACCCAACCAAGACCACCATTTGCGTGCAATCTTGTTTGCCTGCGCTAAACGAACTCACCATGTTGTATTTAAACTTCGTGACTGTGGCACGTTTAGAGCGTAACCCAACCATTAAATCTGAAATTCAGATGCGTGGTTTTGAGCGTGATATTCCTGCAGGTTTCCTCTGCTACCCTGTGGCACAGGCAGCCGATATTACAGCATTTAAAGCGACTGTGGTGCCAGTCGGTGAAGATCAGATTCCAAT
Source organism: Acinetobacter sp. A1 (assembly GCF_012371315.1). Lineage (NCBI taxonomy): Bacteria > Pseudomonadati > Pseudomonadota > Gammaproteobacteria > Moraxellales > Moraxellaceae > Acinetobacter > Acinetobacter sp. A1. Next base: position 70,207 of record NZ_JAAZQY010000010.1, on the reverse strand, counting down.
GATTGAACAGACCAATGAAATTGTACGTCGTGTGAATCGTCAGATTGGACAAGACCTGTTACCTGAATGTCAGGCTTTATTATCTAATATGGGTCGCTTACCAGGTTTTGATGGCAAAGCTAAAATGTCTAAATCTTTGGGCAATACCATTGTGTTAGACGCCACTGACAAAGACATTAAAAAAGCGGTGAATGCCATGTACACCGACCCAAATCACCTGCGTATTGAAGACCCAGGTCAGGTTGAAGGCAACGTGGTATTTACCTATTTAGATGCGTTTGACACCAATAAAGAAGAGCTTGAAGAACTGAAAGCGCATTATCGTCGTGGTGGTTTGGGCGATGGTACCGTGAAAAAGCGTTTAGAAGGTATTTTAAAAGAATTGATTGGCCCTATCCGTGAACGTCGTATCGAGTTGGCAAAAGACCCAGATTACATTATGGACATTTTGAAATCGGGTACAGACAAATGCCGTGATATTACTCAGCAAACTTTAGACGAAGTGAAAGCTGGATTAGGCGTTTTCCGCTTCTAAATCAACTCCCCTAAACACCTGTTTTATCACGTATTATTTAAACACAAAGCCTCTAATTTACTAAAATTAGAGGCTTTTTTATTTCTGCAAAACCTTCAAAATCTCGTGATTTTACTCACACAAAACACTTATTAGTTACGTTACTTAACATCACGTAACTCGAATACTGAGGAAAAGTATTCAGGTTTTGCTTATGATAATCACATGCTTTAGGAGCAATCCTAATTTCATAACATTTCTCCTTTACCGAAACTGTGTATGCAGATTCGTAGTTCCTACGCAATGATCACCCCAATCATTGCGTATTTTTTTGTCTGAATTATCGCCTTGATACCTGCATATACCTAAACTTTTAGCAAATTGTATACATCACAACTGAATCTTTATTAGAGGTAATACAGGACTCAACAGCATCATTGCAAAATTCTACTTGAAGCCAACGGTATTCCAATTAAAGTAACTCTATTCTGTTGTACAGCTTTAAATGTGATGCCCTTATTTATGTCTGGACTCATCCGAACTATTCAGCGTATCAGTCAAATTGGACTCTTGATGACGATTTCCACTTACGCACAAGTACACGCCTTGGTGGTGATACCAGACCACCCTATTCAGCATGTTTTGCATGAGTCGCTAAAACTGCCTAACACAAATTCACATAAACCTAATCTGCACAAGCATCACATTGCAAAAATGCGCATCATGCACATTGATTTAGATTATGTGTTTGACAGCGACAAAGCCCAACAAAAGCGAAATATACAAGCCTTAATTCAACGTATTAATGCCATTCAGCCCAATACCATTTTTTTGCAGGCTTTTGCCGACCCAGATGCCAATGGTTCAGCCGATCAGGTTTATTTTGAGAACCGCCATGTACCAGTGCGGGATAATTTGTTTCAACAGGTGCATCAACAAATTCGTGACAAAACTCAGGTTCAGCAAGTCTATGCTTGGCTGCCTGTACTGGCTTGGGAATTACCTAAAGCTCAAGATTTAAACTATGTAGAACATCGTCAAGGCGGGCAAAAAGGCTATATTCGCCTTTCTCCTTTTGAACAGAAAAACTTGGCAATTATTGTCGATATTTTCCGTGATTTTATTCAGCACAACCCTGTAGATGGTGTGCTGTACCATGATGATATTACCTTGTCAGATTATGAAGATTCTTCGGCTTTAGCACGTAAGTACTATCAAGAATGGGGCTTTTCAAAACGAATTTTCAACAATATTCGACACCCTTCGCAGGGACGTTTAGCCAAACACAAAACTGCATATTTGGATCAATTGGCAGCGGGTATCACCCAAGTTTTAAAGCAATACCAACCGAATTTATTGGTTGCTCGGAACATGTATGCACCTGTGGTGCTTCAACCACAAAGCGAACAGTGGTTTTCACAATCCATGCCAAGTACCTACCGTTATTATGATTACAACGCAATTATGGCCATGCCCTATATGGAACAAGCTAAAGATCACAAAAAATTCTATTTAGATTTAATTCGACATGCAAAAAAATACGACCCAAATTTGGATCGTACTATTTTTGAGGCTCTAGACTAGCAGAATAGATATGTTAGTCTAGAGCCTTATAAAATATTACTTATTACATAATTTTTACTTAATTAATTGATTAAAAAAACTTTATATTTCAATTATTGCACGCTTTCACACATAAAAAATCCCCTTTTACGGGGATTAAATCGATCATTATGTTCTGCTTAATAGGCAATCTAATGATTGAATGATCTGTTAATTAGATTGCCGAAATTTAGCTTAAGCCAAACCTTTTTCCTTAAGTACTTGCAGCATGGTAGAACCTAATTCTGCAGGACTACGTGTATATGCCATTCCCGCTCGCTCAAAGGCAGCAAACTTTTCTTCTGCTGTGCCTTTACCGCCTGAAATAATTGCACCCGCATGCCCCATACGCTTGCCTTTTGGTGCAGTCACACCTGCAATATAACCCACTACAGGTTTGCTGACATTGGACTGAATATATTCAGCAGCCTCTTCTTCTGCCGTTCCGCCAATCTCACCAATCATAATAATGGCATCAGTATCTGGGTCATCTTGGAATAATTTTAAAGCATCAATCTGATTCATTCCTGGAATTGGATCCCCTCCAATACCAATACAAGTCGATTGTCCAAGTCCAAGTTTTGTAGTTTGAGCTACCGCTTCATACGTCAGCGTACCTGAACGTGAAATAATTCCAATACGGCCTGGTTGATGAATATGTCCTGGCATAATGCCAATTTTACATTCGCCTGGTGTAATCACGCCTGGACAATTCGGCCCAACTAAACGTGTTCCATTGCTATTGGTTTCCAAATAGCGCTTAGCCTTGAGCATGTCGATGGTTGGCACGCCTTCTGTAATCACGACAATTAAACCTACGCCTGAATCTACAGCTTCCACAATCGAATCTAGAACAAATGGTGCTGGTACATAAATCACGGATGCATCTGCAGCTGTTTCACGTACCGCTTCTTTCATAGTGTTAAACACGGGTAATTCTAAATGTGTTTGACCACCTTTACCTGGCGTGACCCCACCCACCACTTTCGTGCCATAGTCGAGTGCTTGTGCTGAGTGAAAAGTCCCGTTCTTACCCGTAAAACCCTGAACCAATACTTTGGTGTTTTTATCAATTAATACGCTCATGCCTGATTCTCCTTAAGCTTTCACTGCAGCAACAATTTTTTCTGCAGCATCGGACAAGCCATTTGCAGAAATAAGTTTTAATCCTGATTCATCTAGTAATTTAGCACCTAGCTCTGAGTTGTTTCCTTCTAAACGAACCACCACAGGCACAGTAACATTTACCTCTTGAACCGCTGCAATAATTGCTTCTGCAATCATGTCACAACGTACAATTCCACCAAAAATATTGATTAACACGCCTTTGACTGAGTGATCTGCCAAAATAATTTTAAAGGCTTCAATCACACGCTCTTTGGTTGCACCACCACCTACATCTAAGAAGTTCGCAGGCTGGCCACCATACAACTTAATAATATCCATCGTTGCCATTGCCAAGCCCGCACCATTGACCATACAGCCAATGTTGCCTTCCAAAGCTACATAGTTCAGGTCAAATTCTGAAGCACGCAATTCACGCTCATTTTCTTGTGACTTATCTCGCAGCGCCAATACCTCAGGTAAACGGTACAACGCATTAGAGTCAATTCCGACTTTAGCATCGACACATAAAATCTCACCATTTTCGCGCACTGAAAGTGGATTAATTTCAAACAATGCAAAATCATTATCAATAAATGCCTGATAAGCCGCAGTCATAATTTTTACAAACTGAGTGATTTGGCTATCTTTTAGTTTTAAGGCGAAAGCAACTTCTCGCGCCTGAAATGGCAATAACCCCACCAATGGATCGACTTCTACTTTAATAATTTTTTCAGGGGTTTCTTCTGCGACTTTTTCAATTTCAACCCCACCTTCGGTAGATGCCATAAAGGTGACACGACGGCTTGAACGATCTACCACAGCACCTAAGTACAATTCGCGCTCTACAGGATAGACATCTTCTGCAACCAAAATACTGTTTACCGGCTGACCATAAGCATCAGTTTGATAAGTGACCAAGCGTGTACCAATAATTTCATTGGCATAGTCTGCAGCTTCCTGTGCAGATTTCACCACTTTTACACCACCCGCTTTACCACGGCCACCCGCATGTACTTGCGCCTTCATTACGGCAAATTTTCCGCCCAGTTGCTCAAAAGCTTGCACAGCTTCTACTGCTGTCGTGGCCAAGATTCCTTCCTGAACAGGCATGCCATATTTTTTTAATAGCGCTTTCGCTTGATACTCATGTAAATTCATTGACTAACCTTTTACTACTTCTTTTATTCAGTTCTCACCACCCGCATCAAATCTGGGTTTGATCTTGGTCTTCCATGGTGGTGCTATTTTCTATGCTCTTTATTTTTAGATGATTATTCCCACAAACACAACCATCAAATGTAAAAAGAGCGGCCTAAGCCGCTCTTTTTAGTGTTATTTGCGTTTACGCTGAATCGCGTGAATCGCACGCCCATCCACCGCTAAAGCAGCTTCATGCACTACTTCAGAGAAAGTTGGATGACCAAATGTCATTAATTGTAAATCTTCAACTGAAGATACAAATTCAAGGGCAATCATACCTTGGTGAACAATGTCAGACGCTGCAGGGCCAATTACATGCATGCCCAATAGACGATCTGTTTTTGCATCTGCTACAAACTTCACAAAGCCTGCACCTTCACCAGCAGCTAAAGCACGACCATTTACAGCGAAACCGAATTGACCAGTTTTCACTTCATGACCTTTTTCTTTGGCTTGCTCTTCAGTTAAACCTACCCACGCCGCTTCAGGGTGTGTGTAAATCACTGAAATGATGGTATCGTAGTTCACTTGTGCAGCATGGCCATGAATACGCTCAACAGCCATCACGCCTTCTTCCATTGCTTTATGTGCAAGCATTGGACCACGCACCAAGTCACCAATTGCATATACACCTTCAACAGAAGTTGCACACCAATCGTTCACTTCAACTAAACCACGTTCAGTCAGTTTAATACCACAGTCATCAGCCAATAAGCCTTCTGCATAAGCACGACGACCTACACAAACGATTAACTTGTCAAAAGTTTGTTCTTTGTCTTCGCCGCCTTGGGTATATTTAACTGTAACTTCACGACCGTTAATTTCAGTACCTGCAACTTTTGCACCGATACGGATGTCCATACCTTGCTTAGTCAACAGTTTTTGGTAGTCTTTAGCCAATGCTTTGTCAGCCATTGGTAAGAATGCATCCATTGCTTCAAATACTACAACTTCTGCACCCAAACGACGCCATACTGAACCAAGCTCAAGACCAATGACACCTGCACCAATCACACCTAAACGCTTAGGTACTTCAGGGAACTCAAGTGCACCTGTTGAATCAACAATCAGGTCTTGATCTACTGGCGCTACAGGAATGTTAACTGGTACAGAACCTGTCGCAAGAATGACATATTTAGGCTCTAGAACCTGAGTTTCACCTTCGTGAGAAACAAACTCAACTTTCTTGCCAGCAAGTAATTTACCTGTACCTTTTAACCACTCAATACCGTTACCTTTTAATAACTGATCAATACCGCCAGTCAATTGGTCAACGATTTTGTCTTTACGTGCTAAAAGTTTTGCAAGGTCAAACTGTACTTCGCCTGTGGTGATACCGTGATCAGCCAAGTGATGCACTGTATCTTCATAACGATGTGAAGAATCAAGTAATGCTTTAGATGGGATACAACCCACGTTTAAGCATGTACCACCTAAAGATGGTTTGCCTTTATGAATACGTTTTTCGATACACGCAACTTTAAAACCAAGTTGTGCAGCACGAATTGCCGCTTCATAACCACCTGGGCCACCGCCAATAACAACAAGATCAAATTGTTGAGACATTTTTATCTCCAAAAATGGGCTTAGAGGATCGCTCCAAGCCCACTGATTTATTCTTTAGAATTAAAGGTCAAGGATGAGTTTAGCTGGTTCTTCTAACAATTCTTTGATTGTTACAAGGAAACCTACAGCTTCTTTACCATCAATTAAACGGTGGTCATAAGAAAGCGCTAAATACATCATTGGCAAGATTTCTACTTGGCCATTAACTGCCATAGGACGCTCTTGGATTTTGTGCATACCCAAAATTGCAGTTTGTGGCGTATTTAGAATTGGAGTAGACAACAATGAACCGAAAGTACCACCGTTAGTAATGGTGAATGTACCGCCAGTCATGTCTTCAATACCCAACTTACCGTCACGTGCTTTGTAAGCATAGTCACGGATGCCGTTTTCTACTTCAGCGTAGTTCATACGGTCTGTATCACGTAATACAGGAACCACTAGACCACGGTCAGAAGAAACAGCTACACCGATGTCGTAGTAACCGTGATACACGATGTTATCGCCATCAATTGAAGCGTTTACAGCTGGATAACGCTTAAGTGCTTCAGTTGCAGCTTTCACAAAGAAAGACATAAAGCCTAGACGTGCACCATGACGTTTTTCAAACGCATCTTTATATTGTGCACGCATTTCCATAATTGGCTTCATGTTCACTTCGTTAAACGTAGTCAACATTGCAGTTTCTTGAGTCGCTGCAAGTAAACGCTCAGCAACACGCTTACGTAAACGTGTCATAGGAACACGTTTCTCAATACGCTCACCTACCGCAACGCTTAATGGCGCAGCTGCAGCAGCAGGTTTAGTTTGATGATTTGCAACATCTTCTTTAGTGATACGACCACCACGACCTGTACCCGCTACGTCTGCAGCATTGATACCTGTTTCAGTCAAGGCTTTACGTACTGCTGGCGCTTGGTCAGCAACAGGTTGTGCACGCTCAACAACAGGTGCAGCACCCGCTTCAGTTTGTGCTGCAGCTTGCTCTACCTGACCTTCAGACTGAACTGCTTGAGTTTGAGCCGCACCAGAAACAGCGCCAGCTTCAAATTGAGCAATTACTTCGTCAGAAAGAACAGTGTCGCCTTCGTTTTTAATGATGACAGAGATCGTACCATCTGCAGGAGCGACTACTTCCAAAACAACTTTATCAGTTTCAATGTCACAGATCACTTCATCGCGTGATACTGCTTCACCTGGTTGTTTGTGCCAAGTTGCAATCGTACCGTCTGCAACTGACTCTGGAAATACCGGTGCTTTAATTTCGGTTGCCATTACTTCGAATCTCCTGTTATTCAGCTACGATCGCAAGCGCGTCATTGATGAGCTGAGCTTGTTGTTTTGCATGCAAATATGGTGAACCACACGCTGGTGCTGCAGATGCTTCACGACCCGCATAACTAATACGAATCTGTTTACCAGTTTTCATTACGTCATCATATAAACGTGGCGCGATGAATAACCAAGCACCTTGGTTCTTCGGCTCTTCTTGAGCCCAAACAAGTTCTTTCACGTTTGGATAAGAAGCAAGAACTTCAGCAATACGTTGTTCTGGATATGGATACAACTGTTCAATACGAACAATTGCAGTGTTGTTCAATTCTAATTCACGACGTTTTTCAAGCAAGTCGTAATAAACCTTACCACCACATAGCACTAGACGAGTCACGTCTGACTTGTTGATGTTATCAGTTTCATCAATCACAGTCTGGAATGTACCAGTTGCAAGCTCATCCAAGCTAGACACAGCTAACTTGTGACGAAGTAAAGACTTCGGCGACATGATGATCATTGGCTTACGGATTGGACGAATCGCCTGACGACGTAAAGCGTGGAAAATCTGTGCTGGTGTTGTTGGTGTCATCACTTGCATGTTTTCTTCCGCACAAAGCTGTAAGAAACGCTCTAAACGTGCAGATGAGTGCTCTGGACCCTGACCTTCAAAGCCGTGTGGAAGTAGCATAGTCAAACCACACACACGCTCCCACTTGGTTTCACCAGATGAGATGAACTGGTCAATCACCACTTGAGCACAGTTTGCGAAGTCACCAAATTGTGCTTCCCAAATGATCAAGCTCTTCGGAAGTGTCGTTGCATAACCGTATTCGAATGCCAATACTGCCATTTCAGACAATAAAGAGTCGTAGATTGCAACACGTGGTTGGTTCTCTTTGATATGGCATAACGGAATATAAGTTTTACCATCGACTTGGTTGTGCAATTTTGCGTGACGGTGTGAGAAAGTACCACGACCTACGTCTTCACCAGTCAAACGAACTAAATAGCCTTCATCCAACAAAGTTGCATAAGCTAAAGTTTCAGCTGCACCCCAGTTCAGTGGCATTTCACCCGTTTGCATTTTTAAGCGATCATCAATCACTTTTGCAACTTGGCGCTGCATCACGAAACCTTCTGGAAGTTTACGCATGGTTTGACCAAGTTCTTTCAAACGCTCAACAGGGAAAGTCGTATCCCAAACGTCTATATAGTCATGACCTAAGTACGGAGACCAATCTACAAACATTTTGGTATTTGGCTCAAGTACCAATGCATTCGCAACGTGATTACCCGCTTCTAAATCAGAACGGTAGTCTTCAACCATTTGATCTGCCGCAGCACGATCCAACACACCTTCTTGCACCAATTGGTCAGCATATAAAGTACGTGTTGTGGTCTTTTTGTTGATCACTTGATACATCATTGGCTGAGTTGCTGCTGGCTCGTCAGCTTCGTTGTGACCACGACGACGGTAGCAGAACAAATCAATCACAACGTCTTTACGGAATGTGTGACGGAAATCGTGTGCCAATTGAGATACAAAAATTACAGCTTCAGGGTCATCGCCATTCACATGGAAAATTGGCGCCTGAATCATTTTTGCAATGTCAGTACAGTATTCTGTAGAACGTGCGTCACGTGGGTCAGAAGTTGTGAAACCAACTTGGTTGTTAATCACAATGTGAACTGTACCACCTACGGTATAACCGCGAGTTTGTGACATTTGGAAGGTTTCTTGGTTCACACCTTGACCTGCAAATGCTGCGTCACCGTGTACGATTAATGGCAATACGTCATCACCACCAATGTCTTTACGACGTACTTGGCGTGCACGAACAGAACCTTCAACCACTGGACCAACAATTTCCAAGTGTGATGGGTTAAACGCAAGTGCCAAGTGCACTTCACCACCTGGGGTCATCACGTTAGATGAGAAACCTTGGTGATATTTCACGTCACCCGAACCTTTTTTGTGTAAGCTCTTACCTTCGAACTCACCAAATAGGTCTGCTGGGTTTTTACCCATGATATTCACAAGCAGGTTCAAACGACCACGGTGTGGCATACCAATCACAACTTCTTTACAACCTACAGCACCTGCACGTTGAATAATTTCGTTGACCATTGGGATAAATGATTCGCCGCCTTCTACACCAAAGCGTTTTGCACCCACGTATTTGTTACCTAGATATTTTTCTAGACCTTCAGCTGCTGTTAAGCGCTCAAGTACGTGTTTCTTTTGGTCTGCAGTGAACGTAAATTTACCGCGTGCGCTCTCTAAGCGTTGTTGAATCCAGCGTTTCTCTTTGGTATCAACAATGTGCATGTATTCTGCACCAATTGAACCGCAGTAGATTGACTGCATAGCTTCAACCATTTCACCTAGGGTCGCTTCAGCTTTATCAATCGCCAAGTTACCTGTGTGGAATACCGTGTCTAAATCTGACTTGGTTAAACCATGCGCAGCAAGATCTAAATCTGGCACGTCTTCACGTTTTGCCAAACCTAATGGATCTAATTTTGCTTTTTGGTGACCACGGTTACGGTAAGCTGCAATCAGTTGCAACACGCCAATTTGACGTTGTTCGTGTTCAGAACTCACTGAACCTTGAACAATGGCTTGAACGCGATTTGAATTACGACCTAATAAAAGGAATTGCTCACGTACATTGCTGTGTGGTTGATCACCCTTCGGGAATTTATCGAAATATTCACGCCAATCAGCACCGACTGATTCCGGTGACGTCAAATAATGCTCGTAAAGTTCTTCAATATACGCTGCACTATCAGCGGAAAGTTCAGTGTCAAGACGCAGTGCGTCAGCAACTTCTTGCATTTGTGGACCCATTTCCTATTGCAAAAACATTTTCCAGGATGCTTTTTAAGCAAAACCCATGATTGATAATGTCAAATTGGTAACATGACATTAGTCCCCAGTTGACAAATGTCATGAGGCGTTATCACTACATTAGGAAAACCCAATGTCATTTATGAATCATAACGCCCTCATTGGCATCATCACTCATCTATATACTCGACCCAAGCCGAGCAATTTTTTGCAAAATCGTTTTAGAAAAATGAAGTTCACACACTTCGCTTTTCTAACCCGACTTTTATGCTTTTAGTCTGATTAAATAGCACACTAAACAGCGTTAAAATGTTGATAAAATGTACAAAATTTCAATATTTTTTAAATATAGCGGTTCATTAATCGTAACATGATCTCATAAACCAATTGATTTTTTTGACACATACCTCCTATAAATTGGCGAAATACAGTGATTCTATTTTCATCTAATATATGGTGCTTTATTTAAAAAACAGAAGCAATTTAGACCAAAGTCCAACCCCACTATTTTAGATAAAAGAAAAGAGAGCACATCTCTCAATCTGCCCTCTCAATTACACGTTAAATGATAACATCTAAAAACAAATATTGCAGCTAATCTTGGCATTTGCCTATGCTTTACAACAAAATAGCAGCACTGGATTACAATTGTGTGCAACTTTAGTCGCCTTTTATCGGTTTTTGTCTATTAATCCAGCAGTTATACCTAAAAAATATCAAGCACTCATTTTTTAATCACTTCTTTGCATACTACGTTTATATGTTCGATATTAAAAAACACACCTCGTTATTATTTTACTTTTACAGCAATATTAAGCCATAAAAAAAGCACATCCAAAGATGTGCTTTTTTTTCAACCTTAGCTCGCTTAGCCAGCTTGGTCTAATAACATGTTACGAATGTGACCAATTGCTTTCGTCGGGTTCAAACCTTTCGGACAAACAGACACACAGTTCATGATGCCTTTACAACGGAACAATGAGAATGGGTCGTCAAGACGAGCCAAACGCTCTTGAGTTGCAGTATCACGAGAGTCAATGATGAAGCGGTATGCATTCAACAATGCTGAAGGACCCAAGAACTTGTCTGGGTTCCACCAGAATGATGGGCATGAAGTTGAACAACATGCACAAAGAATACATTCATACAAACCATCAAGGTGTTCACGATCTTCTTGAGACTGTAAACGCTCTTTTGGAGGCGCAGGCTGGTTGTTGATCAAGAATGGATGAATCTTGTTGTACTGATCGTAGAACTGATTCATATCAACAACTAAGTCTTTAATTACTGGAAGACCTGGAAGTGGACGAATCGTAATCACTTCTGGTAAGTCGTTTAGGTTCCAAAGACACGCTAAACCATTTTTACCGTTGATGTTTACACCATCAGAACCACAAATACCTTCACGACATGAACGACGGAACGTTAAAGTTTCATCTTGTACTTTCAATGCAAGAAGCGCATCAAGCAACATACGGTGCTTATCAGTCAATTCAAGCTTAAAAGTTTGCATGTACGGTGCTTTATCCTTATCAGGATCGTAGCGGTAGATATTAAATGTACGAGTACCTCTACTCATCTTACTTCTCCCAATTAGAATGTACGTGGTTTAGGTGGAATAGCAGCTACAGTAAGCGGCTTGTAACGTACTGGTTTGTACTCAAGACGGTTATCTGTAGAGAACCATAAGGTGTGCTTCATCCACTCATCATCACGACGACCATAAGAATAAGTTGGGTGATCTGGTGGTAACTCGAAGTCTACAACCGTATGCGCACCACGACATTCTTTACGTGCAGCAGCTGAGATTAATGTCGCTTTAGCAACTTCATATAAGTTTTCAACTTCTAAAGCTTCTACACGCGCAGTGTTAAATACTTTAGATTTGTCTTTCAAATGAATGTTGCGAACACGTGGTTCAAGCGCAAGAATTTGTTTAACACCTTCTTCAAGCAATGCTGAAGTACGGAATACACCTGCGTGATCTTGAACGATGTTACGAATCGTATCTGCAACTTCTTGAGCGTTTTCACCTGAAGTTGATTCGTCAAGTTTACGAATACGGTTCACAGTGTTTTCAAGAACAGTTGTTGGAAGTGGTTCATACTCACCATCGTGTTGCTTAGTAACATACTCAATGATGTGCTGACCAGCAGCCTTACCAAATACAACCAAGTCAAGCAATGAGTTTGTACCTAAACGGTTTGCACCGTGTACGGATACACATGAACACTCACCAATTGCATAGAAACCTTTTACTGGTTTAGCAAAATCACGGTCGCCCGAGTTTGTTGTATAAGTATCAGTTTCTGCGTTGTAGTTCGCAACCAACTCTTGAGTTTCACGGCTTTCTGGCACAACCACTTGACCATGAATGTTTGTTGGAATACCACCCATTTGATAGTGGATGGTCGGTACTACTGGAATTGGCTCTTTTGTACAGTCAACGTTCGCGAATTTCTTACCAATCTCGAATACAGATGGAAGACGCTTCATAATGGTGTCTGCACCCAAGTGCGTCATATCAAGCAAGATGTAGTCTTTGTTTGGACCACAACCACGACCTTCTTTAATTTCTTGGTCCATAGAACGTGATACGAAGTCACGTGGCGCCAAGTCTTTCAAAGTTGGTGCATAACGCTCCATGAACGGCTCGCCTGAATCGTTACGAAGGATACCACCTTCACCACGACAGCCTTCCGTTAACAATACGCCTGCGCCCGCAACACCCGTAGGGTGGAACTGCCAGAATTCCATATCTTGTAATGGAATACCCGCACGAGCAGCCATACCAAGACCGTCACCAGTGTTGATATATGCGTTTGTAGATGCACGGTAAACACGACCTGCACCACCTGTAGCAAATAATGTCGCTTTCGCTTGGAATACTGCAATTTTGCCAGTTTCTTGGTCAATTGCTGTAACACCAAGTACATCGCCTGCTTCGTTACGGATTAAATCAAGAGCAATCCATTCAACGAAAAATTGAGTACCCATTTTCACGTTGCTTTGATAAAGCGTGTGAAGAAGTGCGTGACCAGTACGGTCAGCTGCAGCACATGCACGCGGCACAGCTTTTTCACCGTAGTTTGCAGAGTGACCACCGAATGGACGTTGGTAAATTGTACCGTCTGCGTTACGGTCAAATGGCATACCCAAGTGTTCTAATTCATAAACCACTTGTGGCGCTTCACGCGTCATGAACTCGATCGCGTCTTGGTCGCCTAACCAGTCAGAACCTTTTACTGTGTCATAAAAGTGGTAGTGCCAGTTATCTTCTTGCATGTTACCAAGAGATGCACCAATACCACCTTGCGCCGCAACAGTGTGCGAACGTGTTGGGAATACTTTGGTCAGTACCGCAACTTTCAAACCCGCTTGAGCAAGCTGGTAAGATGCACGCATACCTGAACCACCACCACCAACGATGACTGCGTCAAAAAATTGGTGTGGAATATTTGTATAATCTTCTTTAGGGTTAATCGCGCCCATGATATTTTCCTATCAATTCGCCCAGAAAATCTGGATAGCCCAGATTGCGTATGCAAAAACAGCAATAATCACTGCTGAAGTCAGCACTAGGCGTAAACCTGAAGCTGAAGGACCCATTTGACGAGTAGTCACATAGTCAGTGAATACTTGCCACATGCCAATCCAAGCGTGTGCAACAAGAGATAAGACTGCCAATAAAGACATAATCTTCATTGGTAATGTCATCATAAAGCCGTACCACTGTTCAAAGTTGAATCCACCGTTAAGAAGAATCCAACCAAATACCACAACGGTATAAACAGCAAGAACTACAGCACTAACACGTTGGATATACCAATCGCGAGAACCTGAACCCGTTAAACCTGTAGCACTTTTCATTAGATTACAATCCATACAAATGCTGCAACGATACCAATTGCAGACAAGATCAATGAAATAGTAGCTGCAATGCGACCGCTTTGCAGTTCTTCTGCAAAACCAAGGTCAGCAAGTAAGTGCTTAATACCAGCAATGAAGTGATAAATTAAGCCGGCTACAAATACCCATACGATAAAGCGCACAAAGAAACCGTTAAAAATTTCTTGAACTTGAGCAAAACCTTCAGGTGAAGACAATGACTTGTCTAACAACCATAAAAGTACCGGTACGAGTAAAAATACGATGACACCAGAAAGACGGTGTAGAATTGATGCAATAGCCACGGGCGATTTTAAGTTTACTTCTAAAACTTGACCCATGGACAAATTGACAGGTCTGTTGCTTTTCACAGCGGGCATCCTGTAAGTAAAAACTCCATCCGGAGTTTGTTGGAATAAATTCGAAGGAAAGCTGGCATTGTCAGGCAAATTCATGCCTAACCTTAAAACGACACTGAATTATAAAACGTCAACTGTCAAAATACAAACAACACAGCTCGGCTTTTTTGCCAAAAATCCTTTAAATAAGAATCATTAACAACAATAAGAAGCAACAACCTGCTTAACTAAATTACAATCATACTTATAACACAATGTTTTTATACAATTTATTTTGCAATAGGCTCTATATATAGCTTTATATCTATTTAGAATATTTAGACTAAAGATAAATTTGCACCTTACTCTCTATCATATCTATTCGTGTCTACAAACATTGAGCACACAGCTTTATCGGACACTCGCATCTTTTACTGTTAAAGCTGTGATACGTTGCTGCAAAGCAACAATTATTGGCTTACTCACACTCGGATAACTTTTATTTATTTATAATCAAAAGACTTAGACTGTTTTATATTTCCCCGATTACAAGGTTTACAACCCAGACTATTTCTCAAACTTATATTCAGCGTCCGCTCTAAATACCAATCTACCTTTTTTACCATAATCATCATGCGAAAGAATGACTTATCCAGTATTTTCCAATATTACACAAAACAAGAAACTCTTAATCTTATGCAGAACCCCATATTCTTTTGCCCAAAAAATGCTTATTCCTAAAATTTTTTCTGAGTTTAATCAGTCATTTTTTGATCAATTAACATCTATTTTAAATACCCGACTTGCAGCCTGTATCCAAAAGACAAACCTACCTGATGCCTATGCAAAAACGTGTAAGTTATGAGAATTAGATAAATTTAAGTTTTGGGCTGCAACCCACCGCAGAATCACCACAGCAAAACCATTATTTAAAATTGCTTACAATTAATCCCAAACGATGATTTTTTTCTGCACATCCAACAAATTTTGACTTATGATACTGCGGCTGTGCTGTGATTTTATTGATTTTTTTACTGGAATTTTTTCGGCTTTTTCTGCAAACAGTCGTCTACTTAATCCATAAGTATAATTGACAAAATTTCAGTACTCTCTAATCTTAGAGCAAATTTTTAATCCGTCTGACTTGCGCATTAAAAGATTGATACTTCGAGTCAGATCAACATTCACCAGGACAGGAGATCTATTGAATGTCTGAAGCAACTGGCAAAAAAGCCGTATTACAGCTTGATGGAAAAGAAATTGAATTACCAATTTACAGCGGCACATTAGGCCCAGATGTAATTGACGTTAAGGATGTGTTGGCGGCAGGTCACTTTACTTTTGATCCTGGTTTTATGGCAACAGCGTCTTGCGAGTCTAAAATCACATTTATTGATGGTAACAAAGGTATTCTTTTACACCGCGGTTACCCAATTGACCAATTGGCAACTAAAGCTGACTACTTAGAAACTTGCTACTTATTATTAAATGGCGAGCTTCCAACAGCTGAACAAAAAGCTGATTTTGACGCAAAAGTTCGCAACCACACTATGGTTCACGACCAAGTTAAGCGTTTCTATAACGGTTTCCGTCGTGATGCTCACCCTATGGCAATCATGGTTGGTGTTGTTGGTGCGTTATCTGCGTTCTATCACAACAATTTGGACATCGAAGATGTTAACCACCGTGAAATCACAGCGATTCGTTTAATCGCGAAGATTCCTACTTTAGCGGCTTGGAGCTACAAGTACACAGTTGGTCAACCATTCGTTTACCCACGTAACGACTTAAGCTACGCAGAAAACTTCTTGTACATGATGTTTGCTACACCAGCAGACCGTGACTACAAAGTTAACCCTGTTCATGCACGCGCTATGGATCGTATTTTCACGCTTCACGCTGACCACGAACAAAACGCGTCTACTTCAACTGTACGTTTAGCTGGTTCTACTGGCGCTAACCCATACGCATGTATCTCTGCAGGTATTTCTGCACTTTGGGGTCCTGCTCACGGTGGTGCGAACGAAGCTGTTCTTAAGATGCTTGACGAAATCGGCTCTGTAGAAAACGTTGCAGACTTCATGGAAAAAGTGAAGACTAAAGAAGTGAAGCTTATGGGCTTCGGTCACCGCGTTTATAAAAACTTCGACCCACGTGCAACAGTAATGAAGCAAACTTGTGACGAAGTTCTTAACGACTTAGGTATCAACGATCCACAACTTGCACTTGCAATGGAACTTGAGCGTATTGCGTTATCTGATGAATACTTCATCAAGCGTAACTTATACCCTAACGTAGACTTCTATTCAGGTATCATTCTTAAAGCGATTGGTATCCCAACAGAAATGTTTACTGTAATTTTCGCTCTTGCACGTACTGTAGGCTGGATCAGCCACTGGTTAGAAATGCACAGCGGTCCTTACAAAATCGGTCGTCCACGTCAGCTTTACACAGGTTACACTCAACGCGACATCAACCGTTAATTCGGTTCGCGTTGTACCTTGTAAAATGAGTACGACTCAAAAAACCACCTTCGGGTGGTTTTTTTTATTTTTGAATATTTATCCACACTAGAATACAAAGCCTTGGTAGTTTGACTTAGACAACATAATTAAATTGGGTCGCAACCCATTTTACGCTATATTTTTAATGTCAGCCTTTCATGATCAATTTACATGCTGCAACTGCATTTCTTATTTTTAAGTCTGCTCATGCGTTTTTTAAAACTTGCGCAGTTTAAATATCGCTACTTAACACCTGCAGAAATACAGCTCTGCCAGTCTGTGTTCGGCCATTTAATTGACTACAGCAAAGTCAGAGTCATGAATCACCCCTATTTACCTTGGCAACCACAACATATATTTATGGCACCCTGTGGTGATATTCATGTGCGCAATTTGCATTACCGTTCAGACTACACACAAGCACATTTAGGCTATCAAGCTATTTTTATTCACGAAATGGCGCATGTTTTACAATACCAACATAAAATTAATGTCTTTCTACATGGCGCACTCTTACAAACGGCATATTATTTAAGTTTTAAACAGTACAATCCATATCGCTATCAATTGATTACAAACAAGCCTTTTTTTGCCTATAACATTGAACAACAAGGCGACATCGCTAAAGATATTTTCCTGAAAAAAATTGACAATATTATTCTGAATCCACCAAAACCAATTGCTTAACTGAATATTCTTTAACTTGAGCAATCAGGCTTAAAACCACAGACAAACCTAATCTTAAAATATAATAATTTCAAATAAATAGCATAAAAATTCTGTCACATTTCAATGATATTCTGCAGCATACAAGAATAAAGTGTATTCGATGCTAGCATCTATTCTAAATTACGATAAAATAGCAAAAGTCTCTATTTTTGCACCGCAAAATAAGATCTTTATCTGTTAGATAATAAATGGTTTTTATTTGTGCCTTTCGGCAGTCGTTTAATCCACAATACACTGCGCTGAAATTTTTATAACAATAATAATCAGTTGTTTATGTGTATTTTAAACCTATAGGAATAGGACTTAATTTAAATGAAATCTTTTAAAATTGCCCTTGCACAGTTCTCTCCACACATCGGCAATCTCGAAGCAAATGCGCAAAAAATGCTTGAACAGGCAAATGAAGCGAAAAAACAACACGCAGATCTGATTATTTTCCCTGAACTTTCTCTCTTGGGTTACCCAGCAGAAGATTTATTACTGCGCCCAAGCTTGAACAAACGCACTCAACAAGCATTTGAACAATTACGTGAAATTAAAGATATCGTTTTAGTTTTCGGTTTTGTGAATGAAACTGAAGATGGTCAACGTTTCAACTCTGCTGCAGTCATGAAAGATGGCAATATTCTTGGTATTTATAACAAACAAAATTTACCAAATTATGCCGTATTTGATGAGAAACGTTATTTCGATGAGGGTCATCAACATCTGGTATTTGAATACCTTGGACATAAATTTGGCGTATTGATTTGCGAAGACTTATGGGCACTGCCAACGGTACAGCAACTCGCACAACTCAATGTTGAAACAGCATTGGTGCTCAATGCATCCCCTTATGAAGTGGGCAAGCCACAACATCGTGTACAAACCATGACTGAGTTGGCTAAGCAGCTCCACTTAAATGTTGTATATGTGAACCAAGTGGGCGGTCAAGATGATTTAATCTTCGATGGCACTAGCTTCGTGATCAACCAAGCGGGCGATGTTGCACTACAAGCGCCGACGTATCAGGAAGGTGTATTCTTCGTTGAATATGACGCTGCTCAGAAACACTTTAAAACTGCAGAGATTAGCCCCGCTTTAGATACGTTGGCAGAAATTTACCAAGGCTTGGTTTTAGCTACACGTGACTATGTACAACGTTCAGGCTTCCCTGGGGTTATTTTAGGTTTATCGGGTGGTATTGACTCTGCGCTGACACTTGCAATTGCAGTCGATGCCATTGGTGCAGACAAAGTACAAGCGGTGATGATGCCATATACTTATACAGCACAAATCAGTGTTGAAGATGCGGCAGAGCAAGCCAAAGCATTAGGTGTTACCTTCGGCATTGCCGAAATTCATCCTGTAGTGAATAGCTTCATGCAAACCTTGTATCCGTTCTTTGGCAATAGCCCAAGTGACACCACTGAAGAAAATTTACAAGCCCGTGCACGCGGTACAATTTTGATGGGGCTTTCCAACAAATTTGGTAATTTAGTCCTGTCTACAGGCAACAAATCTGAGCTGGCTGTTGGCTATTGCACCTTATACGGCGATATGGTCGGTGGTTATGCCGTACTCAAAGACGTGTATAAAACCATTGTATTTGAACTGGCAAAATACCGTAACAGTATTGCTGATACGCCTGTTATTCCAGAACGCGTGATTACTCGCCCACCTTCTGCAGAATTACGCCCAGATCAGAAAGACCAAGACTCTTTACCACCGTACGAAATTTTGGATGCAATTTTGTATGCCTACATTGAAGAAGATCAAAGCCAAGAAGATATTATTGGCAAAGGCTTTGAACGTGCAATGGTTGAGAAAGTGATTCAATTGGTTGATCGCAATGAATATAAGCGCCGCCAAGGTGCCCTAGGACCACGTATCAGTTCACGCGCATTTGGCCGTGAACGTCGTTACCCATTGGTGAATGGCTGGAAACCTGGAATTTAAGCGAAACTATGGCTTAAACAGAAGCGTAAAAAACCAAGCGAAGGCTTGGTTTTTTATTGTCTGTATTTTAAGAATAGGTCAATAAAGCTCAACTTAAATTTTAGACATAAAAAAAGACCAAGCTGAGAGCTTGGTCTATAAAAATGGTGGCTATGACGGGACTTGAACCTGTGACCCCCGCATTATGAGTGCGGTGCTCTAACCAACTGAGCTACATAGCCATAAACTGTGTGCGCATTATCTAAACTTAGCTCTGCATCGTCAAGTATTTTAATTTACAAACGCTCACAGTTTAAACAAATACTTTTCAATTTATTAGTTTTTAGGCAATTTACCTTTTTCTTACGGATTATCATCCATATTTATTGCAAAATTTATTCAAATGACCAAAGAAAATACTATGTCTTCTACTCTTCGTTTTAAATGGTTTGCTGTTGCAGGCTTAGCTTTGAGCTTAAGCGCATGTCAGGTCGTTGGGCCTATTTTGGTCGACTACAACGGTGTACGCCGCGACGTAGCACAATATATCAACTCAAAAATGAGCTACAGCTTTGCTGACAAACGTGTATTGGTGGCCTATGCCAAAGGTCAGCAAAAGATTCTTACTGCAGATCGTCTCAGTCCTGAAGCCCAGCAACAATTGGCCTATGAGCGTGCGGTGGGACGTTATTGCGCATCACAGCATATTTCACTGAAACAGTTAAATCAGGTGGATGCCAAAATTTTTAGCTATCCTGATCAGCAAGCCAACTGGCAACATATTCAAAACCTGCAAATGCAAATTCAGCTCAATACCAACAACATAGATTGCACAGGAAAATTTTAAAGATAAAAAAAGACCACGTTAGTGAACGTGGTCTGAAAAATGGTGGCTATGACGGGACTTGAACCTGTGACCCCCGCATTATGAGTGCGGTGCTCTAACCAACTGAGCTACATAGCCAAAAACTGTGCGCGCATTATCTGCTGTAATGCTATAGACGTCAAGCATTATCACACAACTATTGCTTAAAATTTGGTGAAGTGAACCGATAAGCCGGGTTCTGTCAAGAACGATCATTCCTCTAGGCGTACAATCACTCATACGCTCAAGCGACCTACCCGAATCCAGTACGGGCCGTACCTCAGGATTCCTATTTGGTCTTGCTTCTGGTGGGGTTTACCATGCCATGAACTGTTACCAGCCATGCGGTGCGCTCTTACCGCACCCTTTCACCCTTACCTTCAATTTCTTCCGAAAAAGAAACCATACGAAGGCGGTCTACTCTCTGCTGCACTTTCCGTCGGCTCACACCGCCCAGGCGTTACCTGGCACCCTGCCCTATGAAGCCCGGACTTTCCTCCCCTGCTTTAGTCACGGAGACCTCCACAGCAGCGATCGTCTGGTTCACTTCGAAGGCGCATCTTAGCAAAATTATGACTTAATTGCTTGCGCTTTTTTGAGCAATTAGTTTTTTATATTTTTCCATTAATTGTTCCTGCGTTTCCTCATGCTGCGGATCGGGCGGAATACAATCGACTGGACAAAATAACTGACATTGTGGCTGATCATGATGCCCAACACATTCAGTGCATAAGGCTGGATTGATTTCATAAATCAACTCGCCCATAAAAATCGCCTCATTTGGGCATACAGGCTCACAGACATCACAGTTAATACATTCATCGGTAATATATAAAGACACGCTACCAACCTTGTTGCAGTTTACGCTCAAATGCTTCGACCACGACTGGAGATACAAACTTGGTCACATCTCCCTTTAAGCGTGCAATTTCACGAACCAGTGTAGATGAGATAAACGAGTATTGCTCTGACGGCGTTAAGAAAACTGCTTCATATTTACCATCTAATTGACGGTTCATATTCGCCAACTGAAACTCATATTCAAAATCTGAAACCGCACGTAACCCACGTAAAACAGCTGTGGCCTTTTGCTCACGGAAAAAATTGACCAGCAAACCATCAAAGCCTACAAACTCAACATTTGGCAAATGTTTTAAAGAGGCTTGTGCCAATTCAACACGTTCTTCCAAAGTAAAAATTGGGTTTTTATGATGTCCAATTGCAATCGCGACCACGACTTCATCAAACATTTTTGCAGCACGTGTCACTAAGTCAATATGACCATTAGTAATCGGGTCAAAAGTGCCCGGATAAATTACGCGAGTTTTAGACATCCATTAAGCTCTAGTTGGTTTTGTCGGCGTTAGTTTAACAAATACAAAAAATTTTAGTGAACAAAGTCTACCGAATTATGAAACTTCACAGATATATGGTCTATAGTTGCAACGATTTTGATTTGTCAGCTAGTCCTTGTTTGAGGCACAATAGTCATAAGTTTGGAAGTAATTGATTATGGCGAAGGTAACTGTAGTTAAAAAAAATACGGGCGGCACAATTGCACAGAATAAACGTGCACGCCACGATTATTTTATTGAAGAAAAATTTGAGGCTGGACTTTCACTGCAAGGCTGGGAAGTCAAATCTTTACGTGCTGGGCGCATGACCATCACCGAAAGTTATATTTTATTTCGTGACAATGAAGCTTATTTATTTGGTGCACAAATTCAGCCGCTACTGTCTGCATCTACTCACGTTGTACCTGAGGCAACCCGTACCCGTAAACTTTTATTGTCACGTCGTGAAATTGAAAAGTTGATGGGTGCTGTGAATCAAAAAGGCTATTCCTGTGTACCTTTGGCTTGCTATTGGAAAGGCCCTTTGGCAAAGCTGGAAATTGCCTTGGTTAAAGGTAAACAATTGCATGATAAACGTGCTTCAGAGAAAGACCGTGATTGGCAGCGTGATAAAGCGCGTTTGATGCACAAGTAATTTAATAAATTACCATCATTTAAAAATTAGCATTACCAATAAAAAATGCTCGATTAAATATCGAGCATTTTTTATGGCATTTGTAAAAGTCGAATCAAACTTAGGCTTTAAGTTTTAATTCCACCAAATACTTGCCAAATTTGACCGCAGTTTCTAAATCACCTTCTGGTGGCGTAACTTCTACACTGGCATTGTCTGATTGTGTCATTAAACCCAAAAAGCTCGACATACGGTTAATGTCATGTGGGCTACGGCCCGTAGGCATAAACGGTAAACCTGACCACAACATGCCATGCTGCATTGCAAATAAATTAATTTGTTGCAAGACTGCCAGTTTATCACCACTTAACCCACCGCCATTGGTAAAGCCAGCGGCAAGTTTGCCTTGCCAAGTTCTGGCCAACCAGCGTTTGGAAGATTCTTCCATAAACTGTTTTAAGGCTGAAGTGATGCTTCCCATATACGTTGGGCAGCCCATAATAATAATATCGGCTTGGTCTAAGCTATCCCATTCAATTTCAGTGACCGCCATCAACTCAACTTGTGCGCCCATTTGTGTAGCACCCTGGGCAATATGCTGTGCCACCTTAGCAGTATGGCCATAAGGACTGTGATAAACCACCGCCACACGAATTGCAGCGCAAGAAGATGTTGAATGAGACACTGACATGAGAATGTTTAAAACCAAATAATTAAGTCAAGTTTAACACTAAGCCTGCATAAACACGAATGTTGCCATGCGGCCTGTACGTGGCTGACGGCGGTAAGAATAGTACTGATCGGCCTGCGAATATGAGCACTGATCACCACCCAATACCGTTATGACACCATGCTGCTGCAAAATATAGCGTGCAATCGCATACAAGTCGGCAAAGTATTTACCAGATTGTTGCCCATCTATAAAGGCCGTTTCCAGTTCAGAATATTTATCACAAAAGGCCTGTTTTACTTCTGCTCCAACCTCAAAACATGGCTGACTGATGGCAGCACCTAACCACGCCCATGTTGGTGCACTTTGCATTTCGGCAATGGTGTTTTCAATAATACCGTTGGCTAAACCTCGCCAGCCTGCATGCAAGTTGGCCACTTCTGTGCCTTCCGCATTGCCTAAAACCACAGGTAAGCAGTCCGCAGTCATCATCATTAAAACATGTGCTTTACGCTGTGTGACCAAGCCATCGCCCTCTAAGGCTTCAAAAGTGATTTGCTCATTAATGGTCTGACACAACACACTATGCGTCTGTGTCATCCAAGTCAGTTTATCGACCCCATATTTAGCAAACTCTGCCAGCAAACGCATACGATGCTGCTGCACACGCCATGCATCATCCTGCACATGCAGTGCCAAATTAAACCCAGACAGTTCTGTAGAACTTGTTTCCAGTGCCTGCACATGTTGTATGCGGGTTTGCCCGACATATACTCCTGCAGGGAGTCCTTGAACAAATTGCATGCCTCTATCCTTTTAAATGCATATAAAGCCCCATCTGAGCTGACAGATGTTGAATGGCATCAGTACGCTGCATTTTCGCTGCGTAATACATCTACCAATTGCTTAAAATCTTCAGGCCACGGCGCTTCAAACATCATTTCTTCATGTGTTCTCGGATGAACCAAACCTAATTTGACCGCATGCAAAGCCTGACGTTTAAAGTTACGCAATGTATCGTTCAACAATGCCGATGCACCCGCAGGGACACGCACACGTGGGGTATAGACAGAATCGCCCACCAAACCAAAACCAATATAGCTTAAATGCACACGAATTTGATGGGTACGCCCTGTTTCCAAACGTGCCTGAACGCGAGTGAAGTGCTGAAAACGCTCTTTCACATTGTAATGCGTCACGGCCTCTTTACCGCCCGGCAAGACCGCCATTTTAATTCGATCTACAGGATGGCGTTTAATCGGTTCATCAACCGTGCCGCCTGCAATCATGTTGCCATACACCACCAAGTCGTATAAACGATAAACTGATTTCTTCGCCAGTTGTTTGGTTAAAGCAAACTGTGATTCTAAGTTCTTCGCTACGACCAACAAGCCTGAAGTGTCTTTATCAATACGATGCACCAAGCCTGCACGGGTCAATTCGGCAGATTTAGGATAATGATGCAGCAAGGCATTCACCAAAGTTCCTGAGCTATTACCAGCTCCAGGATGCACCACCATGCCCACAGGCTTATTGATCACAATGATGTCATCATCTTCATAAACAATATCGAGTGGAATATCTTCTGGCAGGCTACGGGTTTGCGCTTCAAGCTCCACCTCTAAAGTCAAAAGCTCATCGCCTTCGCACTTATATTTAGGTTTGACCGTGTTACCATTTACCAACAAATGACCGTCTTTCAGCCACTGTTTTAGCTTTTCACGTGAAAATTCACTCCAAATGATCGCGGCAACCTGATCGATGCGTAGTCCCAAATGGCTGTCATCCAATTGAAATTGCAACGATAAACGTGTTGCAGTTGAGTCTGAAGTATGGTTATCTGCATCCTCAGCATCTTCAAGTAAATTGAACTCAGTTTCAGGTAAATTGGAATGGGTAGATTGTGCTTGACTCATTTGCTCATTCAGACAAAAGTGGTTTAATAGCGCAATTGTAGCTCATTGCCCGTATTAACAGAGGAATTTTTATGTCGCTACCACGTTATAAAATAACAATGCTTGCTCTTTCACTCGGCGTTGCGTCTGCAATTGTGGGCTGTAGCAGCAATCCAAAAAAAGAAGTGGTCGATACTGGTCCGCAGTCTAGCGAACAGGTTTATATTGAAAAAGCAGAAAAAGCACTGGATCGTGGTCAATATACCGATGCGGTGAAGCATCTGGAAGCTTTAGAAACATATTACCCAACAGGTGATTATGCGCAACAGGCGCAGCTTGAATTATTGTATGCAAAATTCCAGCAAAAAGATTATGAAGGTGCAATTGCAGTTGCAGATCGTTTTATCCGCATGAACCCGCAGCATCCTAAAGCCGATTATGCCTACTATGTGCGTGGCGTGGCGAATATGGAACAAAACTATGATGGCTTGTTGCGCTATACCTCACTCAAGCAATCGCACCGTGATGTCAGCTATTTAAAAGTGGCTTATCAAAACTTTGTCGACTTTATTCGTCGTTATCCTTCAAGCACTTATGCTGTAGACGCTGCACAGCGTATGCAGTTTATTGGTCAAGAACTGGCGGAAGCCGAAATGAATGCGGCACGTTACAACATTAAACGTAAAGCATGGGTCGCTGCAGTTGAGCGTTCTTTGTGGGTGATTGAACACTATCCACAAACGCCACAAATTCCTGAAGCATTGGCAACTGTTGCTTATGGTTATGGCAAACTAGGCGATCAGGCAACAGCACAACAATATATTGATGTGTTGAAACTGAACTATCCAAACTTAGTCAAAGCTGATGGTAGCGTGAACTTGCGTGCCGCACGCCACGATGCAAGTTGGATTAACCGTGCCACTTTGGGTATTTTCGGACGTGAAGCGAAAAGCAGCACCGAAGCACAGCAATCTGAAGCCAATGCACAAGCAGCACCATCACGCAGCTTAACCAACCGTTTAAGTTTTGGTTTGTTAGATCGTCCTAAGTCTCAAAACGACAGTGCTGAATAAAATAAGCACAAGCTGATTTGACAATCTTGAAAAATACCAAAGGCAAGTTATGATACTTGCCTTTTGTTTTACTAGGGCTTGTTTCAAACAGCAGAAACAGCTACAAAAGAGAATAATTCTGCCAACACTGACTTCAGTTTCCGACCTGTTCGGCAAAAACTGCTTTCAAACCAATTAAGAGATAAAAGACCGAAACGTATGGCCATTCCACAACACACAATTGATCAAATTCTAGATCGCACCGATATTGTCGATCTGATTGGTCAGCGCGTGAAACTAAAAAAAACAGGTCGTACCTATTCGGGCTGTTGCCCATTCCATCAGGAAAAAACACCATCTTTTCACGTCTACCGTGACAAGCAGTACTATCATTGCTTTGGTTGTCAGGCCAATGGTAACGCCATCCGTTTTTTAATGGATATTGATAACCGAAATTTTGTGGATGTCATGAAAGACTTAGCCAGTCAGACAGGCATCGAACTCCCGAAAGATCAGCACGACAGCAAAAAACTCTCCTATAAACGTGAAGCCAAAAAGCCAGCAACTATTGCAAAGCCAAAACCGCCTGTAAAAGATCAGCAGGAAACTGCTGCGGCTCCAACTGCAACAAACGAACATGCTAACGATGCTGACACGAGTGTGGGAATCGACTTTGATCCTTTTGCCGAGTTTCAAAGCACTGAATACTCAAGTTCTGAATTTCAGAACAGTACAGACCCTTTTGCAGGTTTTGAACAATGGGACGCCATACAGGAAACACCTGCGCAGGAAGGTAACTTATACGACTTACTCGAAAACGTGGCTCAATATTACGAGCAGCAATTACCGCATAACCCTGCCGCACAACAGTATTTCCAAAAACGTGGTTTAACTGCACAAACCCTGCAATTCTGGCGTTTAGGCTATGCACCTGAAGACTGGCAACATTTGGAAAAAGCCTTTCCACAAGACATTGCAGGCTTAAAACTTCTAGGCTTGATTCGTACCAGTGACAAGGGACGTGACTTCGATTTATTACGTGATCGGGTGATTTTCCCAATCCGTGACAGCAAAGGTCGTGTAGTCGGTTTTGGTGGCCGTGCACTCAATGATGAAATCAAGCCCAAATACATCAACTCGCCCGACTCGGAAGTCTTTCATAAAAACCAATTGCTCTATGGTTTATATGAAGGCCGCAAGCAAAAAGCCCAAGACTATTTAATGGTTGAAGGCTATATGGATGTGATTGCTTTACAGCAATACGGTATTCATGGTGCTGTCGCAACTTTGGGCACAGCCAGTAATACTGAACATTTAAACATTCTATTCCGTCAAAACAACCGCATTACTATTGCTTTTGATGGCGATGCAGCAGGACAAAAAGCCGCACGTCGCACATTGGAAATTGCCCTGCCCTTGTTAAATGATGGGCGTGAACTGAAATTCTTTGTTTTACCGAATGAGCACGACCCAGACTCACTCATCCGCCGCGAAGGGATTGAAAATTTCCGCCGCTTGCTCGATCAAGCTCCCTTACTATCTGACTTTGTATTTGCACATCTGACCCAAAACCATAATGTCAGCACCCCTGAAGGCAAAAGTCAGGTCATGGGTGAACTGCGACAATTGACCGAGCTATTACCCAAAACTGGCTCTTATCGCTATTTGCTGCAACAGTTTTTCCGTGAAAAATTAGGTTTTAACCGTAAATGGCAGGCACAGACCAATAATGACGCATCCCTAAGTTTTAGCACCAAAGTCGATGCCGAAGAATATGTGATTGCGATTCTGATCAATCATCCCTATTTATACATTCACTTCGAGCCTTTACGTGCTTTGATTCCAAGTGATCACTTACTGCATCAAATTTTAAATATTTTAAATATTATTTTTGATGATTTACCAGATGATCCCGAACAGGCTAAATATTATATTTTAGGTGCATGTGCAGCCTATCATTTTGAGTTACATCGTATTTTACAACAAGCCAATGTCAGCGATTACACCACTTCCCCTGAACATGTCGATAAACTGGCGCAGGATTTTTCAACCAAACTGCAATACGATTGCTTACAGCAAAAAATCCGCTCCAAGAAATTCAGCAGCATTGAAGAAATGAAACGCTTAAAGCATCAAATTTATGAAATTGATAAAAAAAGATCGCTTACCTTGTTAGAAGAGTAAGCGATCTGCGCTCGTTCTTAATCGTTAGAAATAAATTTTAGGCCTAAAGTCGTATTTATTTACGACGACGTTTGGCAATCTCTGCCAAGTTTTCCTGCATAAACTCAAAACACTCAGGCTCATCACCTTTGGCTGCTTCGCGCAACAAAATCGATGTTGGATGCAGCAGTTTTTGAGTTAAACGATAAGAAAATTCCTGCAAAACCTGTGCAGCATCTTCACCTTTGGCAATACGTGTCATTGCCAAACTTAGCTCTTCCTCACGCAAACTTTCACCTTGTTCACGATAAGCATGAATGGTTGCACCCGCTTGCTGGACTTTTTGCTGAGTCACCAGTTCTGTCACCAGTTGATTGACCATGACTTCTGCCTCAACCGCCGCCTGACGACGTTGCGCCAAGTTTTCATCAATCACGGTTTGCAGGTCATCAACCCCATACAAATACACACCATCCAAATTTTCAATTTTTGGATCTATATCACGTGGTACGGCTAAATCGACCAGTAACATTTGCTGATAACGGCGTTTTTTTAAAGCCGCCTTTACTTCAGGATAAGCAATGACCTGATGCAAACTGCCTGTACAACTTGAAATCACATCGGCACGATGTAAATTGGCGGCAAGCTGATCAAACTCAATAATTTCAACTTCTACCCGATGTGCAATTTCCTGCGCCAATGTTTCGGCACGAGCACGGGTACGGTTACAAATCAAAATTTTAGCGACACCCATTTCTGCTAAATGCTTTGCCACAAGGCTATTCATTTCACCTGCCGCCACCACCATCACTGTTAATTTTTCAGGATGGCTAAACACTTGCAAAGCCAGTTGCGCAACAGCATAACCCATAGACACCGCATGGCTGCCTACAGCAGTTTCAGAACGTACCCGCTTGGCTGCGTAAAAGGCATATTCAAAAATTCGGTTTAGTTGTTGCGAAACGGTATGAGAGTCTTTGGCTAAAGACAGCGCAGTTTTGACCTGACCCATAATTTGCGGCTCACCCAACATGAGCGAGTCTAGTCCACTGGCCACGCGCATTAAATGTGATACAGCCTGTGCATTTTCATAACGATAAACATGATGACTTAATTGCTGAGCATCAATACCATTTACACGGGCGAGCCAATTCAACACCTGCTCTGGATGTTCAGACATGGCGTAGACTTCGGTACGGTTGCAAGTTGACACGACCACCAAATCATTCAGTTCGGGGTGATGGCTTTGCTCAGCAAGCAAGGCACTTAACTTTTCTGGGTTAAATGCAATTTGCTCGCGCAACTCGACAGAGGCGGTTTGATGGTTGACACCCAATGCAAAGAAAGACATATCAGATCATCATTTCGCTAAATTTATGCTATTGTGCAATAACGGTGTCATAAAAAGCATTACTTGGATCAAGAAAAATTGCGTCAAACAAATAGCCGACCATACGGCGCGACAATTAAGCAATATTCTACCACATTCTTACTGGTCGGTAGCATGGCTTCTAGTGCTCATCTTAGTGCATCTGGAGAAATTTATCATGCAAATTCAAATTATAATGCTGTAAACCAAACCATGGTGGCCGAATTTGCCTTGGCCTATGGCGATATTCCCACCGCTTTGCACAACTACACTGTACTGGCAATCAAAAACAATTCAACTTCAATTAAACAGCGTGCTTTAAACATAGCAATTGAGCAAAATGACCTACGCGCGGCGCTCGATGTTGCAACGCATTGGGTAGTACAAGAGCCTTCTGATGTCCCTGCACTGTTCTATTTAGCGCACATTGCCCTTAAAGCACATGAATATGATTTGGCCGCAGAAACCTTAGATAAAATTCTGAATATTGATGCCACAGCAGACCTAGAACAAATTCTGGCAGGGATTGCCCCTGAGTCTGCGGAAGACCGTGAGTTTCTGATTCAGGCCTTGCGCACCAGTAAAGCCAAAGACAACCCTTCCATTTTAGTGCTGATTGCAGGTTTAAAAGCCCAAAATGGACAATACCAAGCAGCGCTCAATACCATTAATCAAGCATTGAGAAAGCGCCCTAAGGTGACTGGCTACATCTTAATGAAAGCCAATTTATTAGGTGTATTGGGCAATGAAGCTGAAACAGCCGCATGGTATGCAAAGTCTAGTCGTAAGCATAAAAATAATTTTGAAGTGCGTCTAGCCGAAGCCAAATATCTAGTCAAAAAGAATGAAGCGACACAGGCGCTAAGCAAACTCGAAGCTATTTTAAAAAAATGGCCAGATGAAGACGAAGCTTTGTTTCTTGCGGGTTTAACCAGTATCGACTTAAAGCAATACGAAAAGGCCGAAAAATACTTGGTCGAGCTGCGCTATTCTGCGCAATATCAAAATGAAGCTTATTATTATTTAGCAGTCAATGCAGAACGTAAACAGCACTATGAAACAGCAAAAGCCTATTACCGACTTGTAGATGGCAGCCTATATACGGTTTCACGCCGCAACATGATCAGTATTTTTGCCCAGCAAGATAAACTAAACGATGCCCTGCGCTTTTTAACACAGGAACGTGTCAATTACCCACAACACGCCAGCTATTTGTATCAGGCACAGGCCGACATTTTAAAACGCATGAACAATAAAAAAGCAGCACTGCGTTTATTGGATGAAGCCATCAAGAACTTGCCTGATGATCCAGACCTGATTTATTCAGAAGTCTTGCTGCTCGATGCACATCAAGAAAAAGACAAACTAGATCAATTGCTCACCAAGTTATTGGAAATTGAACCAAATAGCCCAACTTATTTAAATGCTTACGCCTATACCCTTGCGCTGCAAAACCGTCGTTTGGAAGAAGCGCGTCGCTATGTAGAGCAGGCGCTTGAATTTGCACCTGAGCAAGCTTCTATTTTAGATACCTTGGGTTATGTCAGCTATTTGCAAAATGACTATACCGCGTCTGCTCAGGCTTTAGAAAAAGCTTATTTGCTGAGCCACAGTGCAGCAATTGGTGCACGCTATGCAAAATCACTGTATATGCAAGGTGATATCCAAAAATTCAGCCAAGTGTTACAACAATTACAACAAAATCATCCGAATGATCCGCAATTGCAACAATTAAATTCGCTATTGTTAGCGCAGCCCGTTAAAAAGAGTTAAGTGATTTTATGCGTTTATTTTCAAAATTAGGTCTTACCCTGTTTGTCAGTAGCAGTCTGCTCATTACAGGTTGTCAGCCTTTTGTGCAATCTCCCGCCCATGTTTCACAACAGGTCGAAGCAGAAAATCAGTTTAACCTACAAGGTAAAATTGGCGTGCGTACCCCGCAACAGTCTGGCAGTGCCTTTTTCACTTGGGTACAACAGCAACAACAGTTTGATATTGAGCTAAGTGGTATTTTAGGTGTTGGTAAGACCCAAATTAGCGGACAACCTGGGCAAGTCACCTTGAACAGCGCCAAAACGGGTTTAATTTATGCAGAAAGTCCTGAAGAGTTATTGGAACGTGCCACAGGCTGGCAAGCGCCTATTACCCATTTAATCGACTGGGTACAAGCCCGACCTGCAACCGTAGATGCTCAAATTCAAAAAGACAGTCAACAACGCCCTACGCAATTTATTGAAGATGATTGGACAGTCGATTTAAGTTATAACGACAATGCCCCTTTACCCAACCGCCTGATTTTGAAACAGGCACTTGAGTCAGGGCAGGAAAACCGTATTACAATGCTCATCCAAAATCGTTAATCACTTGCTAAATTTCGCCATGACTCGTGTTCCCTCACCTGCTAAATTGAATCTGTTTTTGCACATTACGGGTCGTCGTGAAGACGGCTACCATGAACTGCAAAGTATTTTTCAATTGATTGATTTATATGACTGGCTGGAATTTGAAGTGAATGACACAACTGACATTCACATTCAGGGCTTAAATAGTGTCGATTTAGAGCAAAACCTGATTTATAAGGCCACGCAAATTTTAAAGCCATACGCCAAACAAGTGACTGGGTTAAATATTGCGATTGAAAAGCACATCCCAATGGGTGCAGGGCTTGGCGGTGGCTCATCTAATGCGGCAACCACGCTAATTGTGGTCAATCAGCTGTGGCAATGTGGCTTAGAAATTGACCAATTGGCGGAATTGGGTTTGCAACTAGGTGCAGATGTTCCCATTTTTGTACATGGGCGCAATGCATGGGCAGAAGGCATTGGTGAACGGTTAACATTCATAGACTTAGCCCCGAAACAATATATTGTGTTAAAACCTGACTGTTTTATCAGCACTCAACTACTTTTTTCACAAAAAACATTGACAAGAAACTCGAAGCCCACTAAATTCTGCGGCTATCAGATAAAGCCATCTGACTTTGGAAATAATTTTGAGCCTGTGGCACGAAATTTATATCCTGAAGTCGATGAAGCAATGCGTTATTTAGACCAATTTGGTCAAGCAAAGCTTACAGGTACAGGTGCTTGTGTTTTTACTGAAGTGACTGCAGAAATGAATGTTGAATACATTTTGGCAAACTCACCATGTACTGCGTACTGCGTGAATAGCCTAGATGAATCTCCATTACGACATTTCACAGTACAATAGGGGTATCGCCAAGTGGTAAGGCACCGGTTTTTGATATCGGCATCCGTTGGTTCGAATCCAGCTACCCCTGCCATCTCTTTCACCTGTAGATTACTGTATTAGGGGTATCGCCAAGTGGTAAGGCACCGGTTTTTGATATCGGCATCCGTTGGTTCGAATCCAGCTACCCCTGCC
>NZ_JAAZQY010000010.1:0-37250 GCF_012371315.1 Acinetobacter sp. A1 | reverse complement strand
GGGGTATCGCCAAGTGGTAAGGCACCGGTTTTTGATATCGGCATCCGTTGGTTCGAATCCAGCTACCCCTGCCATCTATTCCTACATACACCAACCGCCAAGGGTGCTTCATGCCCAATCTTGTCGTTTTTAGTGGAACCGCGCATCCACAATTCGCTCAAAAAGTCGTAAGCCACTTGCACATTCCTTTAGGTGCTGCATCAGTTTCTACCTTCTCTGATGGTGAGATTGCTGTAGAGATTACCGAGAATGTCCGTGGTAAAGACGTATTTATCGTACAACCTACTTGTGCGCCAACCAATGACAACCTAATGGAAATCTTGGTGATGGCTGATGCTTTGCGTCGTGCAAGTGCTGGTCGTATTACTGCCGTTATTCCTTACTTCGGTTATGCCCGCCAAGACCGTCGTCCTCGTTCTACACGTGTTCCAATTACAGCCAAAGTGGTTGCAGATATGCTAACGACTGTGGGTATTGACCGTGTGGTGATGATTGACTTGCACGCAGACCAAATTCAAGGTTTCTTCGACATCCCTGTAGACAACATTTATGGTACGCCTGCGCTATTGGCTGACCTGCGTCAACAGTCACACGACAACCTAATGGTGGTTTCACCAGACGTTGGTGGTGTGGTTCGTGCACGCGCTGTTGCAAAACAAATGGGTGATATCGATCTTGCAATTATCGATAAACGTCGTCAAAAAGCGAATGAATCACAAGTGATGCATTTGATTGGTGATGTAAAAGATCGTGACTGTGTCATTGTAGATGACATGGTAGATACTGCGGGCACATTATGCAAAGCCGCTGATGCACTGAAAACTTTTGGTGCACGTCGTGTTGTTGCTTATGCAACCCACCCTGTACTTTCAGGCAAAGCAATTGAAAACCTTAAAAATTCTGTAATTGATGAATTGGTTGTAACTGACACTATTCCTCTTTCAGAAGAAGCGCAAGCGCTTGGCAAAATCCGTCAAGTGTCTGTTGCGAGTATGGTTGCAGAAACAATTCGTCGTATTAACAACGAAGAATCTATTAGCGCAATGTTCGATTCTTATCTATAATAGAGCGCTGAATTTTCAAAGCCCTGCCAATTGGCAGGGTTTTCTATCACTAGATTGGTCGCAGATCTAGTTTATTTAAACTCAAAATAAGGATGTCTATCATGGCAAACTTCGTATTAAACGCTCAAGCGCGTGAAGCAGCTAACCAAGGGAAAGGTGCGAGCCGCCGCCTTCGTCACGCTGCATTAGTTCCAGCTATCATTTATGGTGGCGACGCTGAGCCAGTAGCTGTTACTTTAGAACTTCGTGAGCTTGTAAAAGCTTTAGAAAGCAACGCTTTCTTTGAAGAAGTTGTAGAAATCAAAGTAGGCGACAAAGTTGAAAGCGTTAAAATCCAAGCTTTACAACGTCACCCTGCTAAAAACACACCTATGCACGCTGACTTCAAACGCGCATAAGTGTTTACGGTGTAATTAGTGGCTAATATTTCACTGATTGTTGGTTTGGGCAACCCTGGTAAAGAGTATGCCCAAACCCGCCATAATGCAGGTTTCTGGTTTGTAGAACAGCTTGCAGATCAATATGGCATTACGTTAAAAGCCGATCCTAAATTTCACGGGATCAGCGGTCGCGGTAATATCGAAGGTCAAGACGTTCGTCTGTTATTACCCACAACCTTTATGAACCGTTCTGGTCAAAGTGTTGTTCCCTTCGCCAAATTCTATCAAATTGCGCCTGAAGCTATGCTGATTGCTCATGATGAACTGGACATGAACCCAGGGATCATCCGCCTAAAAACAGGTGGTGGTCATGGTGGTCATAACGGTTTGCGTGACATCGTACCGCATACAGGTCCAAATTTTCATCGTTTACGCATTGGTATTGGGCACCCGGGTTCAAAAGAACGCGTATCAGGCCATGTACTCAGCAAAGCACCAAGTAGCGAACAAACCCTCATGAATGATGCTCTTGCACATGCCTTGGGTCGCATCAAATTACTGGTCAATGGCGACGTACAACAAGCCATGAATCAAATCAATGCCTATAAACCGAACTAATGAATCTACAATTGTTGAACAATCACACTTGCCTTGTCGCTATTTTGAGAGCAAAATGCGCTTTCTGCTCAGTACTGACCTCAGTCAAGCAGTGATTGAATTCACCATAAGATAAAATCTTAGGTCCACTAAGGAGACGCTCACCATGCTATCTCGTTTATTAAAATGCAAAATCCACCGTGCTTTTGTAACTCATGCAGAACTTCACTATGAAGGTTCTTGTGCAATTGACGGAACGCTTATGGATTTGGCTGGCATTCGTGAATATGAAGAAATCCACGTATGGAACGTGACCAATGGTAAGCGCTTCACGACTTATGCCATTCGTGGTGAAGACAATTCAGGCATCATTTCTGTCAATGGTGGCGCAGCACATCAAGCCGATGTAGGTGATATTATTATCATTGCAACCTTTGGTGATTTCACTGAAGCAGAAGCCAATGCACATCAACCGCGTTTGGTTTATGCAAACCCAGACAACACAGTCAGTCACACAGCAAATTGTATTCCAGTACAAGTGGCGTAATTTCCCTGCTGTATGCAATAAAAAACTCGCAATTTTTGCGAGTTTTTTTATATCCGAATTTAGGGTCATTTCATGACAACAGCATGAATTGCTTTTGAATGAACCCTTAACTTTCTTGCAGGTTTTGCAACAGACTATGACTAATGCCATCGGCACGTAAAAATGCAAAATCATAACTTGCGGTTGCCAATGCCAAAATACGGCGCTCAAACTCTTGCCACAACGGTCGCACCTCTTTGTAATGAATACCCAAACCACTTTCATCGGTAAAATGGCGGTTTTTCTCACAGAGCTTAAGCGCATGGTACAGCTTACGACCTTTAGAGGCATCTTCTCGTAAACGCACACGCTTGGAACGTACAAAGCCTTCTACATGACGTAAATCTGCAAAAGGCAACATTGGTACTAAAATCTGATCTAACTGTGCATCCAAACGACGCCAAACTGCAGTATGTTGTTCGGTGCTATACGTGTTCCACTGAATCACCTCATGGTTAAAACGACGGCAACCACGACAGATAGAATCACCAAAAACCGTAGAACAACGACCTGCACACGGGGTTAAAGTGGCACTTGGACGATCCTTACTCAATCTAGCACTCCAAAATTTAAATAACATTCAGTTAGAGGTATCAAGTTTGAATTGCAATATTGCAGTTCAAACCGAGTGGCATCATACCCCGTTCTGGTACATTTTTAAAATGCTGTGTCACGCTTTAAAACCATGCAACTCACTCGGATTTCTCGCATATTCAAGCAAAGCAGGTTAGAATATGCGCCTTAAATTTTGTCTTTCACATATTGGAGTACTCCATGAACGCTACTGTAGAACAGCTTGCACCTGTAGAACAGCCAGCGACCACGACTTGGGTTGTTGCCGCACTTTACCAATTCAAAGAAGTTGCAGATCCTTCCGATCTTCAACAACGCCTGCTAGATTTGGTAAATTCAATCAACCTTTGCGGTACTCTTATTGTGGCGGGTGAAGGCATTAACGGTACCATCGCAGGTGATCGTGCGGCGATTGATCAAGTACACCAATTTCTGTTAAACGAAGGTTTTACCGCAATGGAATATAAAGAGTCGCATAGCTCTGAAAAACCATTCCGTAAAATGAAAATTAAACTGAAGAAAGAAATTGTTACCCTAGGTGTAGAAGTCAAACCACGTGACTTGGTCGGTCACTACCTAGACCCGAAAGAATGGAACGAACTGATTGCCCGTGATGATGTGATTTTGATTGATACTCGTAATGACTACGAATACAAAGCAGGTACATTCAAAGGTGCGATTGACCCAAAAACTGAAACTTTCCGTGAATTTCCTGACTACGTTAAGCAAAACCTAGAACAACACAAAGACAAAAAAATTGCGATGTTCTGTACAGGCGGAATTCGCTGTGAAAAATCAACCTCATTATTGCTTCAGGAAGGCTTTAATGAGGTATATCACCTTAAAGGTGGTATTTTAAAATACCTAGAAGAA
The DNA here is from genome assembly GCF_012371315.1 of Acinetobacter sp. A1. NCBI lineage: Bacteria > Pseudomonadati > Pseudomonadota > Gammaproteobacteria > Moraxellales > Moraxellaceae > Acinetobacter > Acinetobacter sp. A1. The sequence goes on along the minus strand of NZ_JAAZQY010000010.1, from coordinate 33,177 downwards.
ACCCCTGCCGATGAAAGCTTATGGGAAGGTGAATGTTTTGTGTTTGATGGTCGTACCGCAGTAACTCACGGTATGCAGGAAGGCCAAAACATCAAGTGTCATGCTTGTGGCTGGCCATTGCTTCCAGAAGAAGTTGAACTGCCAAGCTATGAACACGGCGTATCTTGCGTGTACTGTATTGATAAAACCACAGAGAAACAAAAAGAAGGTTTCCGTATGCGTCAGTCACAAATTGCTGCTGCTAAACGCAAACGTCTGTAATACATACAGGTTGTAATAAATATTTTTCGAGCATGTCTGACGTAGTCTTTCGCATGCTGGAGAATAAACTTAAGCCCTCATTTTTGAGGGCTTTTTTATTAGCATTCAGTTGGTACGCATTCACGTAAGATTACATAGCACATAAAAATACAACGCATATTTACCAACTATTGCGTAAAAATCCCCAGATTGGGTGATAGCATTCAAGCTAAATAAGCCACAAAATTTGTGGCTGTTATTGGTGGATAAGCAACAACACACAATATCACCCATAACCAAAACTTAAGGATCGTTATGTATTCCTAAACCTATACGCTATTATCAGGAGTGAAATTATGCCAAAAACAACAATTTCAAATTCAATGCAAACATTACGTTTCACCCCTGTAAAATCTTTATCTGCTCTGTGTCATACAGAAATACAAAATCGTTTGGAAGATGAGTCACATACCTTTATTGTGGCTATGGGTGCAATTTTAGGTGGCATTATTGCAGCTTTTATTGGCTATCATTTACCTGCCAATTTTTTTAATTACGCCTTGCTGTGTGCAGTTCCAATTCTTATGGCATATACATTAAGACGAGTCTATATCTACACCCTCACCCATTCAGAACTTGATTAAGCCTAAAGCGCAAGGCTTTACCGTTCTTATACTTTACTGTTTATGCAAGAGTGCTTAGGATAGGAGCACTTTTTTAAAACACGACTTGCATGAATGTAACTGAATGGATTATTTCCATTATGGAACAACTCGGCTACCTCGGTATTGCCTTGTTAATGTTTCTGGATAACGTCTTCCCGCCTGTTCCCTCAGAAATTATTATGCCTTCAGCAGGCTATTCTGCCTCTCAAGGGCAATTGTTGCTATTGGGTGTGATTATTGCAGGCTGTATAGGCTCATTAGTTGCAGCCGCAGTTTTATATTGGGTTGGCTATCGTTGTAAACACGACAGTATCTATCGCTGGGTCAATCGTTACGGCAAATATCTATTCATTAAAGAGCAGGACGTCAAAAAATCTCTACACTGGTTTGAACAGTACGGACATCGCATTGTCTTTTTTGGGCGTATGATTCCTGCAATCCGCTCATTGATTAGTATTCCTGCCGGTATGAGTCGCATGCCATTTTGGAAATTTATGTTTTATAGTGGTCTGGGCACCATTATTTGGACAACATTTTTAGCCTGTGTCGGTTATTATTTTGGTGAAAATCAGCAACTTATGCATCAAATTTTCAATCGGGTCAGCCATGTAATTATTGCCATTGTAGTGCTACTTGTTGCTGTGGTGCTGTACCGTAGATACCGCCGTAAACAACAGCATTAATCAATACAACACTGTAAAATTATATCTTTTCGGGGAAAACCAGACATGAAACATTATTTACTCTTCTTCGCCGCAGTTTATAGTATTGCGCTGGTTTTGCTGATTACTGTATTAATTTTTGGGTTGAACTTGGGTGGACTGACTCTGCTACCGACCTTAATTGCTGCAGCATTTATTAGCGCAGGCCATTTTGTAAAAAAAGAACAACGCCTACCCAGCAGTGACGAAAAAATCCAGTTGGTTTGGGGCTCAAGCGCGGTGGCCATTATTATTGGCAGCTTCTTTGTATTTTTCTTGGTACTCATGAACCCAAATGCAGAAGAAATTCTAAAAGCAGCAGATAAAGCAGGATTGGCTTTGGCTGCCGTGATCATGCTGTGCCTGATTGCCATTCATGGTGCTGTGTTTCATATTGCCTACAACTGGTACGCAAACCGTTACTACCACAATAAATTCTTATAAAATTTTACTGAATTGCTGTATTAGACACCCAAAAACAACAGCGCACACCTAAAAACTACAGCCACGCGCAGCATCATATATAAACTTACTTCAGACATGCGCTGTAACTAAAACACCTTGTGAATGGAGTATAAGGCTACATTTTCATCGCCTAAGCTTAGTTCATTCATAGCGATTATGAATATGAACACAGCAATAACTCATACAACGATAAAAGGTGATTCGCATGTCAGATTTTGAACGCAATGAACAGATTGACCGTGATGTGGTTAAAAATTTACCCAAAGAAGAACGTGATCGTTTAAATGCCGACCCGATTACAGGTGAGCCGGGTGCCCACCCTGTTGGTACAGGTCTAGGTGCAGTTGGTGGTGCTGCAACAGGTGCAACCGTTGGCGCATTAGGCGGCCCTGTAGGTGCAGTGGTTGGTGGTGCTGTAGGTGCTGTTGTTGGTGGATTAGCTGGTAAGGGCACTGCAGAAGTAGTCAATCCTACCGAAGAAGAAGCGTACTGGCGTGCCAATAGTCTCAATACTGTCTATTATGCAGAAACACGCAGTCATTACCCCGATTTAGAATATGACCGTGACTACCAAAATGCTTACCGTATTGGTTATGAAAACCGCCCGCATTATGATGCACATACCCGCTTTGAAGATGTCGAACCCGATTTAAAAAGCAAATGGGAACAAATTAAAGGCAGTTCTCGCTTAACTTGGGAACAAGCAAAATTTGCGGTAAAAGATGCTTGGGATCGTGCTACACGCTAATTGGCATAGTTCTGCTAAGGTTGAAACAATACATCATTGATGTATTCATCCTAGCCACAAAAAAGCACTGCATTTAGCAGTGCTTTTTTTAGGTATTCATGCTTTCAAATATGCAAAAACATGAATCTAACCAATAGATTCGACAGTTTATTCAGGTGTGTGATACATCAAATACAATTCATTCAGATTTTCAGGAATTTCTTCTGCAATCTCGTCCATTAACTGACCATTGCGACGGAAAGATTCCATTTGTGGGTCTTCTTCATCAATGCCACTAAATACCATCATTGGCAAAGTTAAATCGACCAGTTGTTCTTCAAATTCAGGTGTGAACCACGCTTCTTCATTCAGGAACATGGCATCTACAAAACCAACACTCCAGTCACCTAAGCTTGAATCAACTTCTGCTTCTTCAATTTCAAATGGAAATTCAATGCCTTCTTCATTGGCTAAACTTTGGCGAATACTTTCTAACCATGCCTTAATTTGCGCGATAATTTCGGCAGGCACTTTGTTTTGATTGCCTTCAAATAATTCATTTAACCATGGGTCAAATTGAGGTCCAACTGCAATGGCACACAAGAAACCATGTGTTGCAGCGAAGTCTAGACCATATTCGTTTTGGTCACCATCTAGATATTCACTTAACAGGTCTAAATCTAAAGCAGTCATTTCAAATCCATAGGTGTCAATTTAGGGATGTAGCATAGCATTTTCAGCGGGTGATGCAGAACCTGATTTTAGTCGTCTTCGTCGTCAAAATCGTCGTCATCGTCAAAATCATAATCAAAATCTTTGAGCTCACGTTCCAAACGACGTTGTGCGAGTAAATCATCAATCAAACGGCGCTTTTCTAAAGATTCTTTCGCGCTTATTTTGTTTGATGCCTCATCGAAATTAACATCATCATCACCGTAGTTATCATCTAGTTCAAAATCTGTAGAAGACACTAAAACTACCTCAGAATGAAAAAATGTGAAGGGTCTAGCCGCTATTTATCTGCCTTTATAAATATTGTCAAGTTTTATTTATTTTTTTCAAAAAACTGCAACATACGCACATTGCAACATACTTTAAAATTTGTGTATATATTAGCAAGTTAGTATCATTATTCAGGATTGGCCCCAATCATAAAAATATTTTGCGGGCAAAAAGGAAATTGACTTGAAAAACAGTAATGAAGCCCCATATTCCTATTCAATTCTTCATTCAAACATCATTTTAAAATCATGCTTGATTGATCAATTCCAACCCTATTTAAAGCGAATTGTGCTATCATGCACGGTTTTTCACTGCCACAGATTCAACGAAGAGTAAGCAAAGATGAGCGATATGAATTCCCCTACTTCGCAAGTAGCGGCTCTGATTAGCCGAGGCAAAGAGCAAGGTTACCTAACTTACGCTGAGGTTAACGATCATCTCCCGGACTCAATCACGGAAAGCGAACAGATTGAAGACATTATTCAAATGCTTCAAGACGTCGGTATTCCTGTGCATGAACGTGCGCCTGAATCTGATGATGCAATGTTCGAAGACAATGCAGAAGCTGCCGACGAAGTTGCTGAAGAAGAAGCTGCAGCGGTACTTGCCTCTGTAGAAAATGAGCCTGGTCGCACCACAGACCCTGTGCGTATGTATATGCGTGAAATGGGTACGGTTGAGCTGTTAACGCGTGAAGGTGAAATTAGCATTGCGAAACGTATTGAAGAAGGGATTCGCGATGTACTTCACTCGATTGCCTACTGGCCAAACGCAGTGCAAGTGGTACTGCAAGAATATAAAGATTATGAAGCGGGTGAACGCCGCCTTGCTGATATTTTATCGGGTTATTTAGACCCTGAAACCGATGAAGAAATTCCAGAAGTTTTAGAAGACGAAGCCGATTTAGACAAAGAAGAAGACACCAGCGACAAACCAACCAAAGACGTCAAACTTGATGATGACGATGAGGAAGAAGAAGCTGAAACTGAAGAAGAATCTGAAACAGATTCAGGCCCAGACCCAGAAATTGCCAAAATGCGTTTTGGTGAATTAGAACAAGCCTATCTTGCAAAAATTGCAGCGATTGAAAAACATGGCCGTGAAAGTGCTGAAGCTCAAGAAGCTTTAGAAGCATTGGCTACCGTGTTTATGATGTTCAAATTTACACCGCGTTTGTTTGATATCATTTCTGAAATGATTCGTGGCACACATGAACAAATCCGTACGGCTGAACGTGAAGTGATGCGCTATGCGGTGCGTCGTGGTCGTATGGATCGTACCCAGTTCCGTACTTCATTCCCAGGTCAAGAGTCTAATTTTGCTTGGTTAGATGAACAGATTGCCAAAGCTGCTGCAGATCAAAAAGGCTATTTGGAAAAAGTACGTCCAGATATTTTGGCTTTCCAACAAAAGATTGCCGATATTGAAAAAGAGCTAGGTCTAGATGTAAAAGGCATTAAAGACATTTCTAAACGTATGGCCGTTGGTGAAGCCAAAGCCCGCCGTGCGAAGAAAGAAATGGTTGAAGCCAACTTACGTCTGGTCATTTCGATTGCGAAAAAATACACCAACCGTGGTTTGCAATTCCTTGACTTAATTCAGGAAGGTAACATCGGCTTGATGAAAGCGGTAGACAAGTTTGAATACCGTCGTGGTTATAAGTTCTCGACTTATGCAACTTGGTGGATTCGTCAGGCTATTACCCGTTCTATTGCCGACCAAGCGCGTACCATTCGTATTCCAGTACACATGATTGAAACCATTAACAAAATCAACCGTGTATCGCGTCAATTGCTTCAGGAAATGGGCCGTGAGCCAACTCCAGAAGAATTGGGCGAACGCTTGGAAATGGACGAAGTCAAAGTTCGTAAAGTTCTGAAAATTGCCAAAGAGCCGATTTCTATGGAAACGCCAATTGGTGATGATGAAGATTCACATTTGGGTGACTTCATTGAGGACAGCAACATCACTTCACCAGTCGATGCGGCAACCTCTGAAGGCTTAAAAGAAGCGACCCGTGAGGTGCTTGAAAACTTGACTGAACGTGAAGCCAAAGTTCTGAAAATGCGTTTTGGTATTGATATGCCAACCGACCATACATTGGAAGAAGTAGGTAAACAGTTTGACGTGACCCGTGAGCGTATTCGTCAGATTGAAGCTAAGGCACTTCGCAAACTGCGTCATCCTTCGCGTTCTGAACACTTACGTTCTTTCTTGGAAAATGACTAATTGTTACTTAGATGATTGGTTGAAAATTTAAAATTCAACCTCATTTATTTATACAAGACCAACACGCCTGCTTCGATGCAGGCGTTTGCTATAGAGATAGAGATCACGCTTATGACGTTATTCAACCGTACCCCATCTCGTGAACTACAAGAGCATCTTTGGGTATTTCCAATGGATTACCCAATTAAACTCATTGGAGACGCGGGTGATGAACTGCGTATTGCCGTGGTTGAAATTTTAGTGAAACATTTTCCTGAATTTGATACACAAAGCCTGCGCATTACCCCATCACGCACAGGTAAGTATCATTCAATTACCGCACAATTGCGTTTTGAAGAATTGGAACAAGTGCATGCAATTTATGCAGATTTAGCCGCTTGCCCACTAATTAAAACTGCCTTGTAATTTTGCAGATTCATCTTTAAAAACACGCTTTCGAGCGTGTTTTTGTTTCTGAACTCACAAAATCTTATTCATTCCACAAATCCCCCACACCCGCCACATTTTCGTATAATAAAATCAATTTCTTGCTTTTACGGATAGGACTGCATCACTGTGGACACTGCACAACGGCCAAACCTGATTATTCGTCAATACCATGACCTGACAGACTACGAAGCACGCTTTCAGGAAATGAAACACTGGACGGAGCAACGTGATGCAGACAGTCCTGACCAACTCTGGATTTTGCAGCATCCGAATGTACTCACTCAGGGGCAAGCAGGCAAAGCTGAACATATTTTAATGGCTACGGATATTCCTGTAGTACAAACTGACCGAGGAGGCCAAGTCACATGGCATGGCCCAGGCCAATTGGTCGCCTACTTCATGTTTGACCTGAACCGTTTAGGTTGGAATGTCCGTACTTTGGTATCTTATACTGAAAACTTGATGATTGAGTTGCTTAAAAAATACGGCATTGAAGCCTATGCCAAAGCTGATGCACCAGGCGTATATGTCAATGAACGTAAAATTGGCTCACTGGGGTTTAAAATTCGCAAAGGTCGTAGTTATCACGGTTTAGCCCTCAATATTGATTGTGATTTAACAGGCTTTCAAAGCATCAACCCATGTGGCTATGCAGGTTTGGAAATGGTACGTGTGATGGATTTAGTCGAGAACTATCCACATTTTGAAAACTTATGTGCAGATATCATTGAAACTTTGCAAAACAGCGGTTACTTTAATGACGTTCAAGTCATTCACGTATAAATGGCTTTCTTTTCAATAAGAAATAAAATAGAGTATTTACTCTAAATAATGATTTATAACACAGGGATTCAGCGCGTGATTTCAACTAAATCTGTGAAACCCGCTTTGCAACTGGCCTATGTCAAACTCATGATGGATATCATTGGCAGAGGTTTAGTCATGGCAAGTCAGGTCGATGAAGAAATTAAACAAGAAGTTGCCAAATTCCCAAGCAACTTTGTCTTGTCTATGAAAGTTTTTCCAAATGGTCCAGCCTTTATTGCCAAAGTCACTGAAGACCACCAACTGGAATTGCTGCAAAATACAGCCCAAAAACCAGATTTAACCATTACCTTCAAACATTTAAACCATGCCTATTTGGTTTTTTCCTTTCAGGAAAGCACAGCACAAGCCTTTGCACATGACCGCATGATTGCCGATGGTGATGTGTCTTATGCCATTCGTTTAGTGCGTTGCCTGAATAAAATGGAAGCACTGATCTTGCCTAAATTACTGGCAGAATTGGCAGTAAAACAATATCCAAGCGAACTTAGCTTAAAAGAAAAACTATCAGGTGCAGCCAATATTTATCTAAAAGTTGCCCAATCTTATTTCAAACGGAGTGCATAACATGGCGAAGCCTTATTACGAATTTTTTTGCCCAGTCAAAGTCATTGCGGGTCATGCCGCACTTGAACACATCCCGTTTGAATTGGCGACACTAGGTTCTCAACGCCCAATGATCATTACCGACAAAGGCGTGCGTTCCAACAATCTACTTGCACCGATTGAAGCTGCATTTGAATCTACCGATGCGGTGATCGGCTGTATTTTTGATGATGTTCCGCAAGACTCAAGTGTTATGACTGTGCGTCGTGCTGCTCAGCTATACCGTGAAAACAACTGTGATGCCATTATTGCGGTGGGTGGTGGTTCGGTAATCGACACCTCCAAAGCGACTAATATTTTAGTGAGTGAAGGTGGCGATGACTTATTGCAATATTCAGGTGCACATAACTTACCGCGTCCACTCAAACCTTTTTTTGTGATTCCAACCACTTCAGGCACAGGCTCAGAAGTGACCATGGTCGCAGTAGTTTCAGACACTGAAAAGAACGTTAAAATGCCATTTGCATCGTATTACTTAATGCCACATGCTGCCATTTTAGACCCACGTATGACGCAAACGTTGCCACCACATTTAACAGCTATGACCGCTATGGATGCGATGACGCATGCAGTTGAAGCCTATAGTTGCATGGCAGCCAATCCAATTTCTGATGCCTATGCCACAGCAGCAATTAAGAAAATCAGCAACAACCTGTTTAATGTGTTAGATAACCCAAGCGATGAACAAGGTCGTCTAGAATTGGCACAGGCATCTACCATGGCGGGCATTGCTTTCTCAAATTCTATGGTGGGCTTAGTACATTCTTTAGGTCATGCCTTGGGTGCAGTTGCGCATTTACCACATGGTCTGTGCATGAATTTATTCTTGCCGTATGTACTGGAATACAACAAAGAAGTAAATGCCGATAAAATTGCAGATCTACTCTTGCCATTGGCAGGTGCAGATGTATATGCACAAACCCCAGCGCATTTACGTGCTGACAAAACCATTTCAACAATTGTTGCTATTCGTGACCGCTTATACGCCCTCACTAAATTGCCACGTACCTTGCAGGAAACAGGCAAAGTAAGCGAAGCACAATTAGATGAAGTGGCTGAAAAAGCCCTGAACGATGGTTCGATTATTTACAACCCGAAAGAAGCCAATTTAGAAGAACTCAAAGCCATCTTAAAAAAGGCTTGGTAATTACTAAAAAATAGGCGAACATAGCCAAAAAACCAGCCTGATGTTTTTTAAACATCGGGCTTTTCATTGGTAGACTGCTGTGTCTGATTTTTTTCATCAATGTGGCATATTTTCTGCTAAAAAAGAAAACAAAGATACTGACAAAGCGCGTCATTATGGAGTAGATTGGCGCGTTTTTACTTTTTATGTAGGGGGGATTGTTCGTCTCAAACAATCCTGAACAAACATGACTGATCCTTGATCAACGATTAAGAGGATAACGCCGTTGACAAATATCTCTGGGACTCAATCGGCAGCTAAACTGCAAAAAACGCTAGGGCTCTGGCACATCATTATTATTGGTTTAGCCTATATTCAACCGATGACGTTATTTGACACTTTCGGTTTAGTATCGGAAGAAAGTCATTTTCACGTACCCACATCTTATATTTTTGCACTGGTTGCCATTTTGCTCACGTCTTTGAGTTATGGTCACATGATTCGTCGTTACCCATCTTCAGGGTCGGCCTATACCTATGCACAAAAATCCATACACCCCAACGTCGGCTTTATGGTGGGTTGGTCATCTTGGCTGGATTACCTGCTCTCGCCAATGGTCAACATTATTTTGGCGGTGATTTATTTGGAAGCCTTATTCCCTGATGTGAATCACTGGATTTGGGTGGTGGTACTCACGGCATTTATGACAGGTATCAACCTGCGTGGTGCGCGTTTTGTCGCCAACTTTAACAGTATGATTGTTTTGGTGCAGTTGGTGGTCATTGGCGTATTTACATGGATGATGTACACCAAACTTCAGGCAGGTTTCAATGCCGATGGTCCAATCACTGCCGAACAACGCTATCAGTTATGGAGCTTAGAGCCTTTCTGGAATGAACTGACCTCGGTAGGCGCATTAATTACAGGTGCAACCCTACTCTGCTTCTCATTTACAGGTTTTGACTCACTCAGCTCACTTGCAGAAGAAACCAAAGATACAGAGAAAACCTTACCAAAAGCGATTTTCTTAACTGCACTAATTGCAGGCGTAATTTTCATTGTTAGCACCTATTTCATGCAGATTTATTTCCCGAATGAACCAGGTAGCTACTTTAAAAATATCGCAGAAACTCAGCCAGAAATTTTACTGTTGGTGGGTGGCTCGTTGTTCCAATCTTATGTACTGACCTTTGCAATTGTAACGGTCATGGCATCAGGTATTTCAGCGCATGCAGGTGTATCACGCTTAATGTATGTAATGGGTCGTGATGGTGTGATCAACAAAAAACTCTTTGGTCATATCAGCCCACGTAACTACACGCCTTCATACAACATTCTAATTGTGGGTGCTGTAGCCTTAACTGCTGGTTTTATGGATCTAGATTTTGTGATTTCATTGATCAGCTTTGGTGCACTCACCGCATTCAGCTTCGTGAACTTATCTGTAATTTCACGCTATGCGCTACGCGATGGTCGCAACAAAACACCTAAGGATATTATCAATTTCATTGTCATTCCTTTATGTGGTTTTATCGCAGTCTTTGCGTTATGGCTCGAAGTTGATGAAACTTCATTGAAGTATGGCTTGTGGTGGGCAATGTTTGGGGTTTTATATCTTGGTTATAAGACCAAAGGCTTTAAACACCCTGCGCCACAACATAACGAGTTTGATGACAGATAATCTCTGTACTTCAGCTCAAATAAAAAAGGCGCTTTATGCGCCTTTTTTATGCCTAAAATAATTTCACTAATAAATCAAAAAATAGCAGGAACAAAAAAGCTGAGCGCGATTTACCTCAGCTTTTATTCATTACGGCAACTTTATAATCCAAATACAGATTAAACCAGCGCCTTAAACCCCTGCTGACGCCATGCTTCATACAAAATAACTGCCGTGGCATTAGACAAATTTAGACTGCGTGAGTTTTCTGCCATTGGTAAACGTATCCAGTGCTGCTGTGGAAATAGCATGCGTACTGCTTCAGGCAAACCACGTGTTTCAGGCCCCATCAGCAAAGCCACAGGTCGGTTTAAATTTGACGTATGTGGTGTTTCTGTGCCTTTAGTCGTTAGTGGATAAATCGCATCCAAGCCCACACCTTTGCTGTCTAAATCAGCCAAACATTGCTCAAGATTGTCCCAAATTTGCATACGTGCCCATTCATGATAATCCAAACCAGCACGGCGCAATTTTTTATCATCCAACTCAAAACCCAAAGGCTTGATCAAATGCAGTTGTGCACCGGTATTGGCGCACAAACGAATAATATTGCCTGTGTTTGCTGGAATTTCTGGCTCATACAAAACGACATGGATCACTTGATTTCTCTTCTCTTAAACGCTGAAACAAGGATCAATTTACCCTTGCCACTTTAATTGTTCACGCAAACTCACCACTTCACCAATAATGGTCAAGGTTGGTGCTTGAATCTGATGCTGCGCCACTTTACTGGCAATATCTGCCAAGGTACCTACCACGACTTTCTGCTCAGGGGTAGTACCTTTAGATATAAGCGCCACTGGCATGTCGGCACGCTGTCCGTGTGCAATCAGTTTTTCACAAATGGTTTCCAAACCCACCAAGCCCATATACAGCACCAACGTTTGATGCTCATACACCAATTCTGACCACGGCAACTCAGGTGAACCTTCCTTTAAGTGTCCTGTCAGGAAACGCACACTTTGTGCATAGTCACGGTGAGTCAGCGGAATCCCCGCATAAGCCGAACAGCCTGAAGCTGCTGTGATGCCTGGCACCACTTGAAAGGAGACACCTGCTTCATACAGCTCCTGAATTTCTTCGCCACCACGCCCAAAAATAAAGGGATCACCGCCTTTTAAACGACAGACACGTTTACCCGCTTGTGCGTATTTGACCAATAAGGCATTAATGCCTTCCTGCGGCACGGCATGATTGGAACGTGCTTTGCCGACATAAACTTTTTCGGCATCACGGCGGCACAACTCCAAAATGGGAGCAGACACCAAACGGTCATAAATCACCACATCGGCTTGCTGCATTAAACGCAGTGCTTTTAAAGTCAATAATTCAGGATCACCAGGGCCTGCACCCACTAAATAGACTTCACCTTTTGGCGTGTCCCATTCAGCCAAAGCTTGTTGGATGCTTTGATTAGCAGCCTCAAGATTGTCATTGAACACCTGTTCTTTCAGGGGACTCGCATAGAGTTCCTCCCAAAAAATACGGCGCTCATCTGGATTGACAATTTTCTGTTTTACTGCGGCACGCCACTGACCTGAAAATTCAGCCAGTTTGCCCATACCATGCGGAATTGTACTTTCCAATTGGGTACGAATTTGACGCGACAACACAGGAGATGTGCCATTGCTGGCCACTGAAATGATCAAAGGTGAACGGTCAATAATGGCAGGCACCATAAAGCGACAATGTGGCGGATCATCCACACTATTCACCAATACTTTTTCGGCTTCACAGGCTTCAAAAACCTGCTGATTGACGGCATGACTATCTGTTGCGGCAATTACCAAACGGTATGCTCGCAATTCAACCTCAGTGCTAAATTCAGCCGGATAATACTGCCCTTGACTCTGCTGAACCAGTTGCAGGAGATTTGCATCAATTTCAGGTGCAACAACATCAATTTGTGCACCTGCTTTAGCCAACAATACCGCTTTACGGTAGGCAATATGCCCACCGCCCACAATCAGACAAGGTTGCTGCTGCAACTTTAACGAGATTGGAAAAATATCCACACTAAACCTCAATATTTAAATCTGACTGTAAGCAATTTTAAGCCGAGCTGTGCACAACTTAATTAATAAACGCTGCACCGCCCATATATGGACGTAACACTTCTGGAATTTCGATTGAACCATCGGCACGTTGATAGTTTTCCATTACCGCCAATAAGGTACGACCAACTGCCAAACCTGAACCATTTAGCGTATGCACAAATTCAGTTTTCTTTTGATCGGCACGGTAACGCGCTTTCATACGGCGTGCTTGGAAATCCCCCATGTTTGAACATGAAGATATTTCACGATAGGTATTTTGACTTGGCACCCAAACTTCTAAATCGTAAGTTTTGGTCGCCCCAAAGCCCATATCGCCACCGCATAAAATAATTTTACGGTACGGCAAACCAAGTGCCTGCAAAATACCTTCTGCATGCCCAGTCAACTCTTCTAAAGCCTGCATTGAGGTTTCAGGTTTAACAATTTGCACCATTTCAACTTTATCGAACTGGTGTTGACGGATTAAACCACGGGTATCGCGACCATAAGAACCTGCTTCACTACGGAAACAAGGCGTGTGTGCGGCATATTTTAGCGGTAAACGCTCAGGATCAATGATTTCATCACGCACAAAGTTAGTCACTGGCACTTCTGCGGTTGGAATCAGATAATATTCTTTTTCGCCTTGAAGCTTGAATAAATCTTCTTCAAACTTAGGCAGTTGTCCTGTACCACGCAATGAATCTGCATTGACCAAATACGGCACATAAGCTTCGGTATAACCATTTTTATCTGTATGCGTATCTAGCATAAACTGGGTAATCGCACGCTGTAAACGCGCCAAAGGCCCTTTGAGTACGCTAAAACGTGAGCCTGTCAGTTTGGTTGCAGTTTCAAACTCCAAACCACCCATCATTTCGCCTAAATCGGTATGATCTTTGATTTCAAAATCAAACTGGCGTGGTGTGCCCCATTTCAATACTTCTACATTATCAGCTTCGTCTTTACCTTCAGGTACAGACTCATCTGGCATATTAGGAATAGACAGTAATTTGGCTTCTAATTCATCTTGCAATTCTGCCAAAGCCACTTCAGCAGCTTTGATTTCATCACCAATTGCAGACATGCGTGCCATAACTTCAGAGGCATCGCCACCTGCTTTTTTAATTTGACCGACTTGTTTTGCACCCGAATTACGTTCTGCCTGTAATGCTTCGGTTTTAGATTGCAATTCTTTACGACGTGCTTCAAGTGCTGCCCACTCTGCTACATCTAATTGCACACCACGTTTTGCCAAGGCTAAATTTACAGCCTCAATATTATTTCTGAGTAATTTCGGGTCAATCATAGCCAATCTTGGAATAAGAAAAAAACTGGCTATAGTGTAAGCGCTTCGGGTTAAAAAATACAGTAACCCGATTCACAGCTGCACCTTATTACAGCAATCTCAGCGCTTATTTTTCACTTTTACTGGTTAGGGTACTGAGGCAAACTTGGTAAATATTCAGGCTTGATCAATTGTGCTGTTGCGTAATACGGCAGCACCAATTCAGGCATACCTTCTGCATAAGAGGCAAGCTCATACAATGGATAGACAAACACAATGCCATTGGCACCGTAGTAAAAGTTATCACTCAGTTTAAATTTTTCACGGGAAATATCATGTTCATCTAACCAATTAAAATTATGATTGAACAATTCCTCTACTACTTTGGCTTCAGCATTGGGCAATAAAATATCTTGCAGTGCCAAACGCTTTTGCTGTTTTAAATCAAAGGTCACAAATTCTTGATGATGCATGCCATGTGCTGCACGTGCAGGGTAATAATAACTTTGCAAACTAAAGGTTGCTAAATTGCCGTGTTGCCCGATATAACGCACATAAGAAGAACTTTGACTCAAGTCCATCGGATCTTTTTCTTCTACTGGCGTAGCGGCTGAAGCACTCGATTTAGAAAATGCAATTGGGTCGGCTTTTTGCAAGCGTTGCATAAAATAATCATCTATCCATGCCACATTACTTTTGACCGTCTGAATGTCGTAGGCGGTACAGCCTTCTTCATCGCAGACTTGTTTTTGTGCCAACTCAACAGGTACCACTTTGGCTTGAACCACTGGAATATCTGCAGCCGATGAAGTCGCCACTTGGCCTGCTTCTGTTTTAGATGTTGTGTCATTTTTTGGCTGACATGCGGTGAACAACAAGACTGAACTTAAAGCGACAGCACTAACCCAGACCTGTGATTTTAAATGTTGCATTAAACCTCCCCCCTGTCCTGCTTTAAAAATAAAATGCTGCGATGCGTTATCTATTAAGCAACTTGATGGTGATACACAACCCAATTTGCTCGTCAAGACTATAGGCAACTCTTGCTGTTCAATCCTAGAGCAGTTGTGTAACGGAATTTATAGGGGATAACCGAGTTTAAAATTAATACAATGTTTGATACAGAGCTTGCTTTATTTTTTATATATAAATCAGAATCTTAAACACAACAACCAGAACCTAGACACCCATAAGCAACGACCCAATCTGCGTACCTCTTTCTTTAAAATGTGAATTATCCCAAGATTTATCCACAGAAATTGTGGATTTCTTAGAATGAATCTACAGATAAATATGTAGGCTGAGTTTTAAATCGCTGAATTGTTGTGCCAGACACTAAATTATTCACAATCTGCTTTGCGTATAATTTAAGGTGAGTATTACCGCCCCAAATCTTTCTAACCTAAAAATAAGGGATAACCTGCAAGGACATATGATCCATAAAAAATTAGGGCGTTTTAAACGCCCTAAATATCATCACTTTTAACTTCGATGTGTTGATTATTGATCAATAATATCCGTACCTTTTGGCGGAGTAAAATTAAAGGTCGATGCAGGAATTTTGGCATTAACTTTCACATTGTTAAAACGTACATGTGTGGTTTGCCCCAACGAGTCCTGTAAAATCATCAAGGTAGGTGCATTACGTGCACCAAAACTAATGGTCAGACTTTGAAATACACCATCATCACTTTTTGGATATAAAGTGTAGTAAGTCTTAGCCTTGTTCGGCTGCGTTACACGATAAGACTGCATAATTTGGTTGGTATTACCCGAAAGTAATAATGCGGGTGTGTTCGCTACTTGATCATCTAAACTTTGACGTACCGCTTGCTGTAAGTCTGGATCATAAATCCATACCGTTTTACCTGTGGTCACAATGGTCTGTTTGGCTGGACTGGTGGTTTCCCAGAAGAATTTACCCGGACGTTCAACTTTCATCACGCCTTTAAAATTCTGGTTCATGTGTTGAGCAGATAGACCACGGTTTGGTAAAGCCTTACCATTGTTGCTGACTTTGGTAGTTTGCTCAAAATTGGCCGTAAAACTTTTAATACCGTTTAATTGTTTAACTAAATTTGCTGTCGCCTGTTGCTCCGATGCTGCCACTGGCGCAGCAAACACTGTGGTACTCATGATTGGTGCTAAAGTCGTTGCACCCAATGCCACAGCACACATGGTTTTACGAAGCATATTCATAGATTCACCTTTTTATATTTGCTTAGTCGCAATGTTTTGGATGTCCCATCTTAAACCAATTTCTGGCGCTAATATGATAGAAAATAAGAAGTTTTGTATTGTTATTAATATAATATGTAGAAATTTATCCATCATGATGAAGATATAAAAAGCATCTACTTCTGAGTTTTTTGCAATCTTATAGGCGTAAAAAAACCCACAATCACTTGTGGGTTTCTTTCTATTGTTGCTTACGCTTCAACAGATACGTAGCGACGGCCAAATTGACCTTTCACTTCGAATTTTACTACGCCGTCAGCAGTAGCAAATAAAGTATGGTCACGGCCCATACCTACGTTTGCACCAGCGTGGAATTCTGTACCACGTTGACGAACGATGATGTTACCAGCAGTTACAGTTTGACCACCGTAAACTTTAACACCTAACATCTTAGGATTCGAATCACGACCGTTCTTAGTCGATCCACCGGCTTTTTTAGTTGCCATGTCTATTTACTCCTAGTGATTAGCCTGCAATACCAGTAATTTTCAACTCGGTAAACCATTGACGGTGACCTTGTTGCTTACGGTAGTGTTTACGACGACGCATTTTAACAATACGGATTTTGTCGTGACGACCATGACCAACCACTTCTGCAGTTACTTTAGCGCCAGCAACAACTGGAGCACCGATTTGAACGTTGTCACCGTTTACAACCATTAATACGTCATCAAACGTAATAGTTGCGCCAGTTTCAGCTTTCAATAATTCAACTTTAAGGGTTTCACCCTCAACAACACGGTGCTGTTTACCACCGCTTTGGATTACTGCGTACATAATGTACTCCAAACATGCCCGTGTCGTCGTGCCGATAAAGGGATATATCGATCTTAAAACGAACGCCACTGGGGGTTATTCAAGGGCAAGGATTTTAAGGGATATTCACACAAACAACAAGTCATTTGCGGCAATTATTGTATACGCGCATTGATTATTTAGTAAACACCTCTACTTGTCATGTTTTATACCCCTTGGTTAAGGGTAAATAGACAGATTGTATTGGCGCAAGCCGTTACGCTTGTTAGAATCAGGCGCAACTTAAGCAAATGCCAAATTTACCAATAAAGTTATTTACTTAGTTTTCAATTAGACTTAACAATTATACAATTGCCTAGCTATTGCATTCAGCGTGTTATTTTCGCAGACTGAGTTAATTTTCTTGGCTGTAACCAAAGTTACAATAGATTCCACTAAGTTTGTAATTCAATATTATTGAGGTTTCCTTTCACATGACCATCGACTTTAAGCAAGACATTCTCGCCCCTGTTGCTTCTGATTTTGCCGCGATGGATACATTTATTAATGAAGGAATTACCTCAAAAGTTGCCCTGGTCATGGCCGTTAGTAAACACGTGGTCGAAGCAGGCGGCAAACGCATGCGTCCAATTATGTGTCTGCTTGCAGCCAAAGCCTGTGGTGCAGAAGATTTGGAACGTCAACGTAAACTGGCGGCCATTATTGAAATGCTACATACCGCAACTTTGGTGCATGACGATGTTGTAGATGAGTCAGGTTTACGTCGTGGTCGCCCAACAGCCAATGCAACATGGAATAACCAGACTGCAGTTTTAGTGGGTGACTTCTTAATTTCCCGCTCGTTCGACTTATTGGTCGATTTAAATGACATGGTATTGCTGAAAGACTTTTCTACAGGTACCTGTGAAATTGCCGAAGGTGAAGTTTTACAACTACAGGCACAGCATCAACCAGACACCACTGAAAAAATTTATTTGGATATTATTCACGGTAAAACGTCACGTTTATTTGAACTGGCAACCGAAGGTGCTGCAATTTTAACTGGTACACCGCAATACCGTGAGCCTTTGCGTTTATTTGCAGGACACTTTGGTAATGCCTTCCAAATCATTGATGATATTTTGGATTACACCTCAGATGCTGAAACATTAGGTAAAAATATTGGCGATGATTTAATGGAAGGCAAACCGACTTTGCCTTTAATCTCTGCTTTACAAAATACAACAGGCGAACAACATCAAATTATTCGTCGCAGTATTGCCACAGGCGGCACAGCTGACCTAGATCAGGTCATTGCCATTGTGCAATCTTCAGGCGCTCTCGATTATTGCCGCCAGCGTGCTACAGAAGAAACCGAAGCGGCTATTGCTGCTTTAGAAGCACTGCCTGAGTCAGTCTATCGTCAGGCCTTAAAGAATTTAGCCTTGTTGGCTTTACACCGTATTCAATAATTTAAGCTGCTTATGCATATAAAACTCAACGATTTATTTAATAAAATGCAAGAACAGCTGGACACGCCCAAAGCTGTTCTTGATGAAAATCTCCTGATTGAGCTGGTCAATCGTATTCGTCCTCAAGACACCCAAAATTTAGAAGAAACCCATCAAAAGTTTCAGGCACTCTTGCATGCTTTATTGATCACTCCAAACGCAAGCTCGACCCTGCAACATTTTGTTTTACGTTTAATTAATCAGTACAAACAAACCAGTTTATATGCTGACACTGGCATTCTGTCTTTAGATGGCTTTTGGAATCAGCTGTTCCAGCGCTTAGGCGCACACTTTTTACCGCTAATTAATGATGAAAGCCAACTGCAAGATTTAGTGCGTCGGGTCTTTCCTCTGCGCAGCGACAAATATTGGTTAGACAATATTGATGATGCTGAATGGCAACAGTTATTCACCCTGCTTAATCGTGGGCATGGCGGGCAAACCCAGAAGCGTCTGATTCGCAGTGAAATTATTAAAGCCCTGACCGTATTGTCATATCGGGTCAGTGGCATTGGTTTATATCCTGAATTTATTAGTGCCTACCCTGAACTGAGTGAATACGACTCGCCTTTCTTGGCACAAAACCGTGAAATCAATGAGTTTATTCAGCAATATAAAACTGCAGATCTGCAACATGATCAAATGAGTGCCATCCAACCACCCGATGCCGCTCAAGCTTTGGTGATGATTGATCAATGTCATAATGTCAGTAGCAAAATTAGACGTGCCACCAAACGCACTGGAGTCAGTATTAGTCTGACCTATTTACTGTCCTTGCTGGAACAATGTCTGGAACGGATTGAACTGCTAATTAATTTGATTGTGGCACAAGACAAAGTTCGCCATATTTCAATGGGACAGTTATTGGTAGATGTTACCGCAGCACTGTATAGCGAGCGCAGTGTGCGTTCGCTCTTGGCAGAAAACAGTGAATTAATTGCCTTACAAGTCACGGAAAATGCCAGTAAAACAGGCGAGCATTATGTAAGTACCGACAAAGACGGCTTTTTGGGCATGTACAAAGCCGCAGCAGGTGCGGGGGTTTTAATTGCCGCTATGGCAACGCTCAAAACCCTCGCCTCTCGCTTAGTGCTGGCTCCAATGATGCAAGCCATCATAAACAGCATGATTTATTCATTTGGCTTTATGATTATTCATGTGTTGCACTTTACTGTTGCCACCAAACAGCCCGCGATGACTGCTGCGGCCTTGGCATCGACCGTTCAGCATCGTAAAGGTTCAAAGACCGCACAAATTGCCGAATTAGCCGCACTCATTATTAATATTATTCGCACACAGTTCATTGCTATTTTGGGTAATATGTCCATTGCCATTCCAATTGCAGCTTTAATTGCTTTTAGTTGGGATGCCGCATTGCATGAACCTTTAATGTCACATGCCAAAGCATCAGACACCTTACATGACTTAAACCCCTTTACCTCTTTAGCTGTTCCGCATGCAGCTATTGCGGGGGTATTTTTATTTTTGTCAGGTCTGATTGCTGGTTATTTTGACAACATGGCGGTGTATCGTAAAGTTGGGCCACGTTTAAAAGCCCACATCCACCTAAAAATGCTGCTCGGACAAGAACGCCTGAATAGCTTTGCGAATTATATTGAACGTAATTTAGGTGCATTGGCTGGTAATTTTTTATTCGGGATTATGCTCGGCAGTACTGCCACGCTCGGATATATTCTCGGTTTACCAATTGATATTCGCCATATTGCCTTTGCCTCTGCCAACTTTATTCAAGGTTTAATGAATGTGAATGGCTCACCTGAAATTGGCCTCATTATTGTGTCATTTTTAGGGGTACTACTGATTGGTTTAACCAACTTATTTGTGAGTTTTACTTTAACAATTATTGTGGCACTACGTGCACGTCGGGTACGTTTTGAACAATGGAAGCCTCTGGCAAAATTGGTGCTGACCCATTTTCTGACCCGTCCAAGTGATTTCTTTTGGCCCCCGAAACAACCTATTACAGTGGATGATGACAGCACATCAAACTCTGAACGAAATACTTAAAAAATGTACGGATTTCTGGCTTGCTCACAAATCAGGAAAAAAAGAAATCCTTCTCATTTCCATTGACTTGAAATAAAGTGTACTGATTAGTACACTTTAATCCATTCATCAACCGTGCTCAAATCGGTTAAACTTTCGGAGATTTCAGCATGCCTAAAAAACTGCTTTATCTCGGTAGTTTGCTATTTATTATCAGTGTGTTAGTACTCAATATTGCAAGCTTGCAACAGTTCGATTTTGCACTTGTAGAGTTTTTAAGTACACAACGCACCGCACATTTGAATCAATTGGCACAGCTACTTTCTGTATTGGGTGGCATGCCATTTGTATTATTTTTATCCAGCCTATGGTGTTTCTACTGGGCATGGTATAAAAAATACACAAAAATTGTTTTTATCAGTGTAGGACTGTTTGGAAGTATAGCGATTGCGTGGCTGCTCAAATCTGTAATTGCCCGCCCACGCCCGCCTGAAGCATTACATTTGGTAGAAAGTTATGGTGCAGCGTTTCCTAGTGCACATAGCTTTTATGCCGCAAGCTTAGGCTGTTTAGTCATTTACCTAAGTTTGCAACATCCAGCGCATAGAATTTTAACCGTATGTGCAGCGTTGTGGATGGTGCTGATGGGTATTTCCCGTGTATATTTGGGAGTGCACTATCCTTCAGATGTCCTCTCCGGTTGGAGCATAAGTTTTATTTGGATCACATTGTGGTATCTGTTTTGCACGAAATATCTGCAATGCAAACCAATACATAAGTTTAGATAAAAATCTAATTGAGGTGAAAAAATGATGTCTGCAAAGCTTTGGGCACCTGCCCTGACTGCTTGCGCATTAGCCACAAGTTTAGCGCTTGTGGGTTGTAGCAAAGATCCAAAAGATGCACAGCAAGCAGGTGCAGCCCAGCAAATGCCACCGACTGAGGTTGGCGTGCTTGTGGCACAACCACAAAGCGTTGAGCAGTCTGTTGAATTGTCTGGTCGTACCACTGCCTTTGAAATTTCAGAAGTTCGCCCACAAACCAGTGGCGTCGTTTTGAAACGCTTATTTACCGAAGGCAGTTATGTACGTGAAGGTCAGGCGCTTTATGAAATTGACGCACGTACCAATCGTGCTTCTTTAGACAGCGCACGTGCAGCTTTAACCCGCCAACAGGCACAATTAAATGTGCTACGGGTAAAAGAAGGTCGTTATCGTCAATTGGTGGGCAGCAACGCCATTTCCAAACAAGAATATGACGATATTGTGGCTCAAGTAAAACTTGCCGAAGCGGACGTTGCAGCAACTCAGGCAGAAGTGCGCAATGCTGAAATTAACTTAGGCTATTCAACTGTACGTGCACCTATTTCTGGGCAAACGAACCGTTCTACTGTGACGGCTGGTGCTTTAGTCACTGCCAGTCAAGCTGAGCCATTGGTTACCATTCAGCGTTTAGACCCAATTTATGTAGACATCAATCAGTCTAGTGCTGAACTGTTACGTTTACGTCAGCAACTCAGTCAGGGTAGCCTTAACAGCAGCAACAACACTAAAGTTAAATTAAAACTTGAAGATGGTAGCTATTACCCGATTGAAGGCCGTTTAGCATTCTCTGATGCCAGTGTGAATCCTGAAACAGGTACTGTGACCTTACGTGCGGTTTTCCCAAATGCCAACCACTTATTATTGCCAGGTATGTTCGCCACCGCACAAATTGTGCAAGGTGTTATTCCTAATGCGATTTTAATTCCACAAGCTGCACTTAGCCGCACCCCAACAGGTCAGGCGATGGTGATGCTCGTGAATGCAAAAGGAGTGGTTGAGCCTCGTCCTGTGACTACTGTAGGCTCACAAGGCAACAACTGGATTGTGACTGAAGGTTTGCAAACTGGCGATAAAGTCATTGTTGAAGGGATTGCCAAAGTAAAACCTGAACAGCAAGTTGTGGCTAAACCGTATCAACCTCAAGGCGCTGCCCCGCAAGGTGCACCTGCTGCACCAGCAAAATCAGATGATGCAAAACAAGCACCAGCATCAGAAGCTCAAGCGACTGAACAAAAAGCTACTTCAAATGCATAAGGGGTAGACTTCAATGGCACACTTTTTTATTCATCGCCCCATTTTTGCGTGGGTGATTTCATTGGTGATCATGCTGGCGGGGATTATTACCCTCACCAACATGCCAATTGCCCAATATCCGACCATTGCACCGCCAACGGTCACCATTGCTGCGACTTATCCGGGTGCATCTGCTGAAACTGTTGAAAATACAGTGACTCAAATTATTGAGCAGCAAATGAATGGTTTAGATGGTCTGCGCTACATTTCATCGAACAGTGCGGGGAATGGTTCTGCATCAATCACCTTGAACTTTGAGCAAGGGATTGACCCTGATATTGCACAGGTTCAAGTACAGAACAAGCTACAATCTGCAACGGCTTTATTACCAGATGACGTACAACGTCAAGGGGTGAAAGTCACCAAATCAGGTGCAAGCTTCTTACAGGTTTTAGCCTTCTATTCGCCAGATGAAAGCCTTTCTGCAGATGACATTAAAGACTATGTCAACTCCAACATTTCTGAACCGCTTAGCCGTGTTGCAGGTGTGGGTGAAGTACAAGTATTTGGTGGCTCATACGCCATGCGTATTTGGATGGATCCAGCCAAAATGGCAAGCTTGCAAGTTACACCAAGTGATATTGCACAAGCCATTCGTACCCAAAACGCTCAGGTAGCTGTAGGTCAATTGGGTGGTGCACCATCTGTTCAAGGTCAGGCGTTGAACGCAACGGTTACTGCACAAAGCTTGCTACAAACACCTGAGCAATTTAGCAATATTTTCCTCAAAAATACCGCTTCAGGTGCTCAAGTTCGCTTGGGTGATGTAGCACGTATTGAACTTGGTGCAGACAACTATCAGTTTATTTCTAAATACAACGGTAAACCTGCTGGTGGTGTGGCAATTAAATTGTCTACTGGTGCCAACGCGCTAGATACCGCTGCTGCTGTAGAAGAACGCTTAAAACAATTACGTCCAAACTACCCTGCGGGTTTAAAGGATGAATTGGCGTTTGATACCACGCCATTTATTGAACTTTCAATCAAGAGTGTGGTTAAAACGCTGATTGAAGCAATCATCTTGGTATTTATTGTGATGTTCCTGTTCTTACAGAACTGGCGCGCCACCATTATTCCAACCATGGCTGTGCCTGTGGTGGTTCTCGGTACTTTTGCCGTGATCAATATGTTTGGTTTCTCCATCAACACCCTCACCATGTTTGCCATGGTACTCGCCATCGGTCTTCTGGTCGATGATGCGATTGTTGTAGTGGAAAACGTAGAACGTGTCATGGTGGAAGAACATCTTGATCCTGTGGCTGCGACTGAAAAGTCCATGAAACAGATTTCAGGTGCACTGGTCGGGATTACCTCAGTACTGTCTGCGGTGTTCATTCCAATGGCATTCTTTGGTGGAACAACAGGGGTTATTTATCGTCAATTCTCAATCACCCTTGTGACTGCCATGGTGCTGTCACTGGTTGTTGCCTTGACCTTTACCCCTGCCCTGTGTGCCACCATTCTCAAACAGCATGATCCAAACAAACCTGAAAGCAACGGCGTATTTGCCCGTTTCTTCCGTTGGTTTAACCGCAGCTTTGACAAGATTTCAGTCAAATATCAAGGCGGTGTAGACCGCATGACCCACAGCAAAATTTTCTCAGGAATTTTATATGCGGTGGTGTTGGGTATTATTGTGCTGTTGTTCCAGAAACTTCCATCATCGTTCTTACCTGATGAAGATCAGGGCGTGGTGATGACACTGGTGCAACTCCCACCAAATGCGACTTTAGAACGTACTGATGCCACCATGACCAGCATGACTAACTTCTTCAGAGAAAATGAAAAAGAGCATGTGCAGTCAGTGTTTAGTGTTTCTGGTTTCTCGTTCTCGGGTGTTGGTCAGAACGCTGGTATGGCATTCATCAAGTTGAAAGACTGGAGCGAACGTACAAGTCCAGAATCACAAGTGGGTGCCATTATTCAACGTGGTATGGCGCTGAACATGATTGTGAAAGATGCGACCTACATCATGCCATTACAGCTGCCAGCAATGCCTGAATTGGGTGTGAGTGCAGGCTTTAACTTGCAGCTGAAAGATGCTGCAGGTAATGGTCACGAAAAACTCACCATGGCACGTAACATTGTCTTGGGTGAAGCAGCCAAAGACCCTCGCTTAATGGGCGTACGTCCAAATGGTCAGGAAGATACACCACAGTACCGTATTCTGATTGATCAGGCGCAAGCAGGTGCGGCAGGTGTCAGCATTGCTGAAATCAACAGCACCATGGGCATGGCATGGGGTGGTTCGTACATCAACGACTTTATTGACCGTGGTCGTGTGAAAAAAGTTTATGTTCAAGCTGAATCAGACTCACGCATGATGCCTGAAGACCTAAACAAGTGGTATGTGCGCAATAACCGTGGTGAAATGGTACCGTTCTCTGCCTTTGCAACAGGTGAGTGGACTTATGGTTCGCCGCGCTTAGAACGCTATAACGGCGTATCTGCCAAGAACATTCAGGGTGCACCTGCTCCGGGCGTCAGCTCAGGTGAAGCAATGCAAGCCATGGAAGAAATTGTCGCTAAATTACCGTCTATGGGCTTAAATGGCTTTGACTATGAATGGACAGGCCTATCGCTAGAAGAACGTGAATCGGGCGACCAAGCACCGTTCTTGTATGCGTTGTCTTTACTGATTGTATTCCTGTGTTTGGCAGCCTTGTATGAAAGCTGGTCTATTCCATTCTCAGTACTCTTGGTCGTACCGTTAGGGATTGTCGGGGCATTATTGCTCACCTTTGGGGGCATGATCTTGTTCAAGAACCCGAACCTATCCAATAACATTTACTTCCAAGTGGCAATTATTGCTGTGATTGGTTTGTCTGCGAAAAACGCCATTTTGATTGTAGAATTTGCCAAAGAGCTACAAGAAAAAGGTGAAGACCTATTTGAAGCCACTTTGCATGCTGCAAAAATGCGTTTACGTCCAATTATTATGACCACCCTTGCCTTCGGTTTTGGTGTATTGCCACTTGCTCTTTCATCTGGTGCAGGTGCAGGTAGCCAACATTCAGTCGGTTATGGAGTCTTGGGCGGTGTAATTAGCTCAACCTTGTTAGGGATCTTCTTTATTCCAGTGTTCTACGTTTGGATCAGAAGTATCTTTAAATACAAACCAAAACAACAAAATCAACAGGAGCATGTATCGTGATGCAAAACTTATGGTCTCTTACAGGCCGTGGCATTGCGGTTTCTGCCCTTGCGCTTGCTTTGACAGCCTGTCAAAGCATGCGTGGGCCAGAGCCCGTCGCTCAGGCGAGTATTCCGAGCAGCTATACTGCAACAGCAACGGGTACATCGGTTGCCGAACAAGGCTATAAAGATTTCTTTGCCGACCAGCGCTTATTGCAAGTGCTAGATATGGCACTGAACAATAACCGTGATTTGCGCACTGCAACCCTGAACATTCAGCGTGCGCAGCAAGCTTATCAAATTACTGAAAACAACCAGTTGCCTACCATTGGTGCTAGCGGTAGTGTATTGCGCCAAGATCAGGGCGGCGGTGCACAAACACGCTATGATGTACGTTTAGGTGTTACTGCCTACGAGCTAGATTTTTGGGGTCGTGTACGCAGCCTAAAAGATAATGCCTTAGA
This sequence comes from Acinetobacter sp. A1, assembly GCF_012371315.1. Taxonomy (NCBI): domain Bacteria; kingdom Pseudomonadati; phylum Pseudomonadota; class Gammaproteobacteria; order Moraxellales; family Moraxellaceae; genus Acinetobacter; species Acinetobacter sp. A1. Next base: position 6,911 of record NZ_JAAZQY010000010.1, on the reverse strand, counting down.
TAACTTCTTGGCAACTCAAAGCTCACGTGATGCCACGCAAATTGCCCTGATTGGTCAGGTTGCACAAGCATGGCTGAACTACTCTTTTGCCAATGCCAATTTAAAACTGGCAGATCAGACGTTAAAAACGCAGCTTGAATCTTACAATCTGAACAAAAAGCGTTTTGATGTTGGTATTGATAGCGAGCTGCCTGTGCGTCAGGCGCAAATTTCTGTAGAAACGGCACGTAATGATGTTGCTAACTACAAAACCCAAGTTGCCCAAGCACAAAACTTGTTGAACTTGCTGGTGGGTGAACCTGTTCCAAACACTTTGCTACCTGCACAGCGTGTTACCCGCATTACGAAAAACAATGCAATGGGTGCAGGCTTACCAAGTGACTTGCTGACCAACCGTCCCGACATCCGTACTGCCGAGTACCGATTGTCTGCTGCAGGAGCTAACATTGGTGCAGCCAAAGCACGTTTATTCCCAAGTATCAGCCTAACAGGCAATGCTGGATATGCGTCGACAGATTTAAGCGATTTGTTTAAATCGGGCAGCTTTGTGTGGGCTGTTGGCCCAAGTTTAGACCTGCCAATTTTTGATTGGGGCACACGCCAAGCCAACATCAAAATTTCAGAAACGGATCAGCAAATTGCTTTGGCAGATTATGAAAAGTCAATTCAGTCTGCATTCCGTGAAGTGAATGATGCCTTGGCAGTTCGTCAAAATATTGGGGATCGTTTAGCTGCTCAAAAACGCTTGGTTGAAGCAACCAACACGACTTATAAGCTTTCTAATGCACGTTTCCGTGCAGGGATTGACAGCTACCTAACCGTGTTAGACGCTCAACGTACTGCTTATGCCGCAGAGCAAGGTTTGTTGCTACTTGAGCAAGCCAATCTGAACAATCAGGTCGAGTTGTACAAATCTTTAGGTGGCGGTGTAAAAGCCAATACTTCAGATGCGACTTTACAACCTACATCATCGGCTGAGCATAAAGCGCAGTAATTTAGCACAGCAAGACATAATTAGATGGTGGCTCTACACCATCTATAAAGACCTAAATCAGCTCACTTCGGTGGGCTTTTTTATTGCTTTTTTGAGGTACATTCCATATCTTCAGTAGATTCGTTTATATTCACTCAAAAAATTATGTTACTCAGTAATCTTGAATCTGTTCCGGGGCATCGAATTTACCGCCAAATTGATGTGGTATATGGCAGCACTGTGCGCAGTAAACACGTTGGGCGTGACTTATTGGCTGGACTCAAAAATATTGTGGGCGGCGAATTAACCGCATATACCGAACTTTTAGAAGAGTCCCGTCAAGAAGCCATGAACCGTATGATTGAAAAAGCACGTGGTTTAGGTGCAAATGCCATCGTCGGAATACGTTTTTCTACATCCAATATTGCGCAAGGTGCTTCGGAACTGTTCGTTTACGGCACTGCGGTTGTAGTTGAAGCTGACATCCCTAAACTTCCAGACCCTTTCCCTGTGCAAAATTAAGGCTGAGTTGATTTGATGGGGATAACACCACATGGATAATTTGATTCTACAAATTATTGTCTTTGCTGTTTTGTTTGCTGTTGGTTTTGGCTTTGGTCGACATAATGAGCGCAAACATTTCAAATATTTGGCAGAGCAAGAACAGCGCTTAAGCTATATTCGGGTAGACAACAGCCGTTTTCAAACCAGCACACAGACTGGGCAATTAGTACACAGTAATGTGGTGATTTCACATGATTATTTTAAGTTTGTGATTGCCAACATCCAGAATTTTTTTGGTGGTCGTTTAACCAGTTATGAAAGCATTGTTGAGCGTGCACGTCGTGAAGCAGTGGTGCGCTTAAAACTTGAAGCTGAAAAAGTAGGTGCAACTCAAATTATGGGACTGCGTTTAAGTACCACAGAATTAGGGATGCAAGGCGGCATGGTCGAAGTCTTTGCTTATGGCACGGCGATTCATTCTTCCACCACACTTCCTCATGCACACTAAAATGAAAACAGTATCATCATCTAGATGATGATACTGAGAGCCTTTAACTCACTTGACCTTAGTCTTACGTATCATTTTATATAAAGCGCTTGGTGATAATCGAGACACCAATACACCCAGCTTTTCTTTAGCACCACCCACTACAATATATTCTTCCCCTGCCATCAAGGCTTTTACTGTGGTTTTGGCAAATTCATCTGCATCTAAACCATTTTCAATGGCTTCATCTTGATGCCCTTGTGGCTTGCCTTCACCATTAAGCGCATTAAAAGATACATTGGTGTTCACAAAGCCTGGGAAAATCACCGAGACCTGTACCCCCTGCTCTGCCACTTCGGCACGTAAACTGTTGGCCCACATGTGAATGGCACTTTTCGCTGCTGAATAGGAAGCACGATATTGAGTACCTAATAATGCCGCAACACTAGATACAAAAATAATGCGCCCGTGTTTTTGCTGTAAAAAGGTCGGCAAGACTGTTTTGGTCAGAAATACTTGTGAAAAATAATCGACTTCCATAATGGTGCGTTCGGTTTGCATGGTGGTATCTGCAATTAAGGCACGCTGACTTAAACCTGCGTTATTAATTAACCAATCAATCCGCCCTTTACGTGCCAAAACTTGCTCATAAGCATGCAAAACCTGACTTTCATTGGTGATGTCTGCACAGACTGAAAGATGGCGTTCAGGGTTTAATAAACTCACACGTACTTTTTCCAACTCTTCATAACGGCGTGCTGTTAAAATAACTTGCGCACCCTGTAAAGCACATTCTTTGGCCAGTGCCTTACCAATTCCTGAAGATGCGCCTGTAATCCACACCACTTTATGTTCTAAATTTTCTCGTTTTGCCATAACCGTTTGTCCGCGTTATTGAAGAATCTAAGTCATTAAAATTTAAGCTTTCAGCTGTGCAGGATGCTGTAAAAAACCAAGAAAATGGTTCAAATAAATTTCTGCACTTTCTAAATCAAATTGCTTACCCATTTTTTCCAGACGTTTATAGCCCAGTTGCGTGGTTAACTGAATCACACCGTTTAAGGTTTTATCGACCACCAAATTAAATTTCAGCATTTTTTTCGGATCACGAATTAAACAGCTTACGCCTTGATCAATAATTTGAACAAATCCTTTAAAGGCAGGGTCAATATAGGCACTGTTGCCCTGCTTAATCTGCTCAATATTACCTAAAGTTTCTTTGATTAAAATGCTATCTACAGGATAGGTTAAAACTGCCTGACCTGCCTGTTGATCCATCATCTCGGCCAAATAATTAACCATAGGCGTTAAGCGTTCATTGCCAAAAAATGAAACCGACCACGGCATATATTTTTGCATGGTATCGGTTACCTGTTGAATGGTTTTTTCAGACTCATTGTCTAGCGCATGTTTAGAGCGTGACATTTCACCAAACAACTGCTCAATCACTTCACAGGAAATTTCGGTTAAGACTGCTCCTAAAGGTTTGGCCAAACTTTCGGTTTCACTGCATTGAACTGTTGATGCAATTGTTGAAATTTTTGATAGGTTTCTGGTTTTAATTTTAATGCTACAGCATAAGTCATAACTGAACTTGCCTATTTTGACCGTATTGATGTGTTGTCATCTATTTTAAAACTCCTTGCTTAACCTCAGTTTAAAACCGAGTGATATACAATGAGCATCTTCAAGTTTTTATCATCCTTATTGCTCATCATACGATGAGTTTGCCTAACTGCCAATTGCAAGAAGTTTGGCGATGCTGAATCTCGCTTAGCTGGCAATTTTTTTGCTACAATAGATGCAATTTTTTATTCACTTTTAACCTGTTCTTACTATGACTGATTCAGCGCAAAATATTGCTACAACCTACGATCCAACCGAGATCGAGAAAAAATGGTACAAGACTTGGGAAGACAACGGCTATTTCAAGCCGTCTGAAAAGGGTGAATCATTCTGTATCATGATTCCGCCGCCAAACGTCACTGGTAGCTTGCACATGGGTCATGGTTTTAACAATGCCATTATGGATGCCCTAACTCGTTTTAACCGTATGTCGGGTAAAAATACCTTATGGCAACCAGGTACAGACCACGCAGGTATTGCCACGCAAATGGTGGTTGAGCGTCAATTGGGTGCACAGAATATCAGCCGCCACGACTTAGGCCGTGAAAAGTTCATTGAAAAAGTTTGGGAATGGAAAGAACAATCTGGCGGTAACATTACCCGTCAAATCCGTCGTTTAGGTTCATCGGTAGACTGGTCGCGTGAACGCTTTACGATGGATGATGGTTTATCCAATGCCGTGAAAGAAGTGTTTGTGAAACTACACGAACAAGGCTTGATTTACCGTGGTAAACGCTTGGTGAACTGGGATCCAAAATTACAAACTGCGCTTTCTGACTTAGAAGTTGAATCAGATAAAGAAGAAGCAGGTTCACTGTGGCACTTCAAATATTTCTTTGAAGATAAGTCGCTTCGTACGCACGATGGCAAAGATCACATCGTAGTGGCAACGACACGCCCTGAAACATTGCTTGGCGATACAGCAGTTGCTGTTGCGCTAGATGATGAACGTTATGCACACTTGGTAGGTCAAAACATCATCCTGCCTATTACAGGTCGTGCCGTTCCAATCGTTAAAGACGAATATGTAGATAAAGAATTTGGTACTGGCTGTGTAAAAATCACCCCTGCACACGACTTCAATGACTATGAAGTAGGTAAACGCTGTGAATTGCCAATCATCAACATCTTCAATAAAAATGCTGAAGTATTGGCTGAGTTTGAATACATCGCCAAAGCGGGCGAGCAAATTTCTAAAACCATTGCTGCACCTGCAGACTACATTGGTTTAGAGCGTTTTGAAGCACGTAAAAAGTTAGTTGAACAAGCAGAAGCTGAAGGCTGGTTAGATCAAATTCAACCATACACGCTTAAGCCACCTCGCGGTGACCGTTCAGGTGTGATTGTTGAGCCATTATTGACAGACCAATGGTATGTGAAGATCGCTCCTCTTGCACAACCTGCGATTGAAGCAGTGCAAGATGGTCGTATCAAGTTCGTACCTGAGCAATACAGCAACATGTACATGGCGTGGATGAACAACATTCAAGACTGGTGTATCTCACGTCAATTGTGGTGGGGTCACCGTATTCCTGCTTGGTACGATGCGCAAGGCAATGTATTTGTTGGCCGTGACGAAGCTGAAGTTCGTGCGAAAAACAACATCCCTGCCGATGTTGAATTGAACCAAGATGAAGACGTACTCGATACATGGTTCTCATCGGGACTTTGGACATTCTCCACTTTAGGTTGGACTGGTGACGAAGCGAAGGATAAAGAAAACTATTTCTTAAATACCTTCCACCCGACTGATGTATTGGTGACTGGTTTTGACATCATTTTCTTCTGGGTGGCGCGCATGATCATGATGACCATGCACTTCATGAAAAACGAAGATGGCACACCACAAGTACCGTTCAAAACTGTGTATGTACACGGTTTGGTACGTGACAGTGAAGGTCAGAAGATGTCTAAATCGAAGGGGAACGTGCTTGACCCACTCGACCTGATTGACGGTGTAGATCTTGAAACTTTAGTACAAAAGCGTACGACGGGATTGATGAACCCGAAACAAGCAGCGAAGATTGAAAAATCAACCCGTAAAGAATTCCCTGAAGGTATTCAAGCATACGGTACAGATGCAGTTCGTTTTACTTTCTGTGCACTTGCAAACACAGGCCGTGACATTAAGTTCGACATGAAACGTGTTGAAGGTTATCGTAACTTTGCCAACAAAATCTGGAATGCAACCCGTTTTGTATTAATGAATGTTGAAGGTCAAACTGTAGGCCAAGAAGTACGTCAAGACCTTTGGGAGTTGCCTGAGCAGTGGATTGTCAGCCGTTTACAAAAGGCAGAACAGGCTGTTCACCAAGCGTTTGCAACCTACCGTTTAGACTTGGCTGCGCAAGCAATTTATGACTTTATTTGGAATGAATACTGCGACTGGTATGTAGAGCTGACTAAACCTGTTCTGAATGACGAAAATGTTTCAGAAGCGCGTAAAGCCGAAGTTCGCCGTGTATTACTTGCAGTGATGGAAGCATCTTTACGTCTTGCACACCCAATCATGCCGTACTTGACTGAAGAAATTTGGCAAACACTTGCACCAATGATTGGCTTGGGTGGTGAAACCATCATGCTTGCGCAATACCCTGTTGCTGAGCAAGCGCTCATCAATGATCAAGCTGAAGCAGATATGCAATGGTTACAAGGTTTGATTGGTGCGGTGCGTAACATTCGTGGTGAAATGGGTCTAGGTAATGCACGTTTGTTGCCTGTTCTGCTTCAAAACACAACTGATGCTGAAAAAGCACAGATCGCACGCATTGAACCATTGTTTAAAGCATTGGCAAAAGTTGAGAGCATTACATTCTTGGCAGATGGCGAACAACCACCATTGTCTTCATCTTCTGTCGTTGGTCACGTATCTGTATTCGTTCCAATGAAGGGCTTAATTGACCCTAAAGCGGAATTGGGTCGTCTACAAAAAGATTTAGACAAGGTTCAAAAACAGCATGCCCAAATTGCAACTAAACTTGCGAATGAAGGTTTTGTGGCGAAAGCCCCTGCTGCTGTGGTTGAAGGCGAGAAAGTGAAACTTGCTGAATTTGCTGACCAGTTAGCGAAGATTAAAGCGAATATGGAGCAAATTGCGGCGCTTTAATTTATTGCTAAAATATTAAAAATAAAGCTAAAATCCTCTCATAATTGAGGGGATTTTTTTCATGTCTGTATTAGAATCTATAACGCAAAATAGAAGAATTTTAAAGTTTGTTGATAAATCTATTTTAGATTTATCAACGGCTTTGTTGCATAAATATGTAAGCATCTGATTTAAATAAATTTAATTTTGGATCAAAAAATAATCAAAACTTTTAA